>NZ_JAZDCT010000031.1:0-73796 GCF_036324045.1 Pseudomonas carassii
GAAGGCGTCAACCGTTAATTTCATAAAAATCAAAAAGATCGCTTCAGATGCTCGCCGACGCCTTGCCACCCTGGCACCTATATTAAGAAGCCCCAAAACAAAAGCGGGGAGGCCTACCGGCCTCCCCGCTTCTATATAGCTAAACCACCAGGCGATCACTCCGCCTTGAGGCTGACCCGGGCAAACGCCTTCTTGCCCGCCTGGCACACATGGGTCGCGCCAATCACGAACATGAAGTCACGGTCGACCACCGCGCCATCCACCTTGACCGCACCAGCGCCGAGCAGATCCCGCGCCTGCGCCGAGTTCTTCACCAGGCCAGCCCGGTTCAACACGGCGGCGATCGGCAGATCTTCAGCGGCAGCCACTTCGATCTCCGGCAGATCCTCCGGCAATTCGCCTTCCTTCATGCGGTTGCCCGCGGCACGGTGCGCATTGGCCGCAGCTTCTTCACCATGGAAGCGAGCCACGATCTCCTCAGCCAGCTTGATCTTGATGTCGCGCGGGTTGGCGCCGTTCTCGACGTCCGCCCGGAACTGATCGATCTCTTCCATCGAACGGAAGCTCAGCAGTTCGAAGTAACGCCACATCAAGGTATCGGGAATCGACACAAGCTTGCTGTACATCACCCCGGGCGCTTCCTGGATGCCAACATAATTGCCCAGCGACTTGGACATCTTCTTCACGCCATCCAGCCCTTCGAGCAGCGGCATGGTGACGATATTCTGCGCCTCCTGACCGTAGGCGCGTTGCAGCTCGCGCCCCATCAGCAGGTTGAACTTCTGGTCGGTGCCACCCAGCTCGACATCGGCCTTCAAGGCGACGGAGTCGTAACCCTGCACCAGCGGATAGAGGAACTCATGGATCGCGATCGGCTGGTTGGTGGTGTAGCGCTTGTCGAAGTCGTCGCGCTCGAGCATGCGCGCCACAGTGTACTGCGAGGCCAGGCGAATGAAGTCGGCAGGCGTGAGCTTGTCCATCCAGGTGGAGTTGAACGCCACCTCGGTCTTGGCCGGGTCGAGGATCTTGAACACTTGCTGCTTGTAGGTCTCAGCGTTGTCCAGCACCTGCTCGCGGGTCAGCGGCGGACGGGTGGCGCTCTTGCCGCTCGGGTCGCCGATCATGCCGGTGAAGTCGCCGATCAGGAAGATGACCTGATGCCCCAGTTCCTGGAACTGGCGCAGCTTGTTGATCAGCACCGTGTGCCCCAGGTGCAGGTCGGGCGCGGTTGGATCGAAGCCCGCCTTGATGCGCAGCGGTTGGCCACGCTTGAGCTTCTCCACCAGTTCCGATTCGACCAGTACCTCTTCCGCACCGCGCTTGATAAGCGCCAGCTGCTCTTCAACCGACTTCATAGACAGACCCGCAACGCTAGGATTCAAGGGGAGCCAACCATACAAGATCGGCCATCAAATACAAGTTTCGCAAAGGTTTGTGACCCGAACGGCGCACCGCAACGTCTACGCGCCCTTGCGTGACAATGGATTTGGTTATATTTTATACAGTTATTTCATCTTCATCATGTCATTCATCTTTTCCATTTCACCTTTTTCAAAGTCACCTCACCTATGACCAACGAAACGCCTAAAGCGCCCCCGCTTTATCCGAAAAGCCATCTGTTGGCCGCAAGCGGCATTGCCGCCCTCCTCAGCCTGGCCTTGCTGGTCTTCCCTTCCAGCGAAGTGGAAGCCAAGAAAACCACCCTCAGCCTGGAGCTCGAGAGCCCGGCAGAACAGCTCAAGGACGAGTCCCGCAGCGCCCCCCTGGTAGAGGCCGGGCAGAGCAGCGACTCGCCATTCGCACAGATCGACGGCGCCGAGCCCGAAACCGCCAAGGCAGAACCGGCGCCAGCCCCCGCCGCCAAGTCGGAAGAAAAGGCCCCGGGCCACCGCGAAGTGGTGGTCAGCCGCGGCGATACGCTTTCCACCCTGTTCAACAAGGTCGGCCTGCCGGCCAACGCCGTCCACGACGTGCTGGCGAGCAACAAGCAGGCCAAGCAGTTCAGCCAGCTCAAGCACGGCCAGGTGCTGCAGTTCGAACTGGACAAGGACGGCCAGCTGACCAGCCTGCACAGCAAGGTCAGCAACCTCGAGACCATCCGCCTGAACAGGACCGACAAGGGCTTCGCCTTCGAGCGCGAGGTCAGCAAGCCGGTGGTCCGCACCGCCTACGCCCATGGCGTGATCAAGAGCTCGCTGTCCGCCTCCGCCCAGCGCGCCGGCCTGTCCCACAGCATGACCATGGACATGGCGCGCATCCTCGGCTACGACATCGACTTCGCCCAGGACATCCGCCCTGGCGACGAATTCGACGTGGTCTACGAGCAGAAGATGATGGACGGCAAGGTGGTCGGTACCGGTAACATCCTCTCCGCCCGCTTCACCAACCGCGGCAAGACCTACACCGCCGTGCGCTACACCAACAAGCAGGGCAACACCAACTACTACACCGCCGACGGCAACAGCCTGCGCAAGGCGTTCATCCGCACCCCGGTGGACTTCGCCCGCATCAGCTCGCGCTTCTCGGCCGGGCGCAAGCACCCGATCCTCAACAAGATCCGTGCGCACAAGGGCGTCGACTACGCCGCGCCGCGCGGCACGCCGATCAAGGCCGCCGGCGACGGTCGCATCGAACTGGCCGGCCGCCGCGGCGGCTACGGCAACACCGTGATCATCGCCCATGGCAATTCGTACAAGACCCTCTACGGCCACATGCAGGGCTTCGCCAAGGGCATCAAGACCGGTTCCAGCGTCAAGCAGGGGCAGATCATCGGCTACATCGGCACCACCGGCCTGTCGACCGGCCCGCACCTGCACTACGAGTTCCAGGTCAACGGTGTCCACGTCGACCCGTTGAGCCAGAAGGTGCCGATGGCCGACCCGATCGCCAAGGCCGAGCGCCAGCGCTTCAACCAGCAGAGCCAGCCCCTGATCGCCCGCATGGATCAGGAAAAGGCCACCCTGCTCGCCGCCAACAAGCGCTGACATGGCGCTCTACCTGGGGGTGATGTCCGGCACCAGCCTCGATGGCCTGGACATCGCCCTGATCGAGCAAGACGAGCAGCTGCGGCTGCTCGCCACCCATTACATCCCCATGCCCGTCGACCTGCGCCAGGACCTGCTCGGCCTCTGCGCCAGCGGCCCCGACGAGATCGCCCGTGCGGCCCTGGCGGAAAACCGCTGGGCCACCCTGGCGGCCCAGGGCATCAATCACCTGCTGTCCACTCAGGGCCTGGCGCCCGACGCCATCCGCGCCATCGGCAGCCACGGCCAGACGGTTCGCCATGAGCCGGCCCGTGGCTTCACCGTGCAGATCGGCAACCCGGCCCTGCTGGCCGAACTCACCGGCATCTGCGTGGTGGGCGACTTCCGTCGTCGCGACGTGGCGGCGGGCGGCCAGGGGGCGCCCCTGGTACCGGCGTTTCACGAGGCCCTGTTCGGTCATCTCGGCCAGCGCCTGGCGATCCTCAACGTGGGTGGCTTCAGCAACCTGAGCCTGATCGAACGCGAGCAGCCGGTGCATGGCTTCGACTGCGGCCCGGGCAATGTGCTGCTGGATGCCTGGATCGAACGCAAGCAAGGCCAGGCTTTCGATGCCGACGGCGCCTGGGCGGCCAGCGGCAGCGTCCGGCAGGACCTGCTGAGCGCCCTGCTGAGCGATCCGTTCTTCGCCGGCAGCGGCCCGAAGAGCACTGGCCGCGAAGTCTTCAACCTGCCCTGGCTGGACGCCCATCTGGCGCGCCTGCCGGCGTACCGTGACGAAGATGTCCAGGCCACCCTGCTGGAGCTGACGGCGCGCAGCATCATCGACTCGCTGCGCCAGGCCCAGGACGGCACCGAGGCCCTGCTGGTCTGTGGCGGAGGTGCGCGCAACGGTGCATTGATGGCGCGCCTGGCGGCCCTGCTGCCGGCTGCCAAAGTTGCAAGCACCGCCGCACATGGCGTGGACCCGGATTGGGTCGAGGCCATGGCCTTCGCCTGGCTGGCCCATTGCTGCCTGGAGGGCATCCCGGCCAACCGCCCAAGCGTGACCGCCGCCCGCGGCCTGCGCATCCTCGGCGCAATCTACCCCGCCTGAACATCCGCCAGAATGCAAAACGCCGCGCAATTGCGCGGCGTTTTCACAGCAGGGTCCGGATCAGATCGAGAACGACGAACCGCAACCGCAGGTAGTGGTTGCGTTCGGGTTCTTGATCACGAAGCGCGAGCCTTCCAGGCCTTCCTGGTAGTCGACTTCGGCGCCCGCCAGGTACTGGTAGCTCATCGGGTCGACGACCAGCGCAACACCTTCGCGCTCGACGATGGTGTCGTCGTCGGCCACGTCTTCATCAAAGGTGAAACCGTACTGGAAGCCCGAGCAGCCGCCGCCGGTCACGAACACACGCAGCTTCAGCCGCTCGTTGCCCTCTTCGCTGACCAGGGTTTTCACCTTGTGCGCAGCCCCGGGAGTGAACTCCAAAGCCGTGGGGGTGAAGGTTTCGACGCTCATGTTGATTCTCCCGGCGCAGTGCCGCCATAAAACTCGATGGCGGGTATTATCCGCTTGTCCGAGAAAATCGGTCAAGAATTGTGCGGCTTTAGTCGCCCCCCATGAAAAAGGCCCGCGCGAGGCGGGCCCTGGCAACGACCGGCGGCTTACGGCAGCAGCCCGGCGTGGGACAGACCCATGCGCTCGTCGAGGCCGAACAGGATGTTGAGGTTCTGCACCGCCTGGCCCGACGCGCCCTTGACCAGGTTGTCGATCACCGACAGCACCACCACCAGGTCACCGCCCTGAGGCCGGTGCACGGCGATACGGCAGACGTTGGCACCGCGCACGCTGCGGGTTTCCGGATGGCTGCCGGCTGGCATCACGTCGACGAACGGTTCATTGGCGTAGCGTTTCTCGAACAGCGCCTGCAGGTCGACCGAGGTATCGGCGACCGTCGCGTACAGGGTGGCATGGATGCCACGGATCATCGGTGTCAGGTGCGGCACGAAGGTCAGGCCGATGTCCTTGCCCGCAGCCTGGCGCAAGCCCTGGCTGATCTCCGGCAGGTGACGGTGGCCCTTGACCGCGTAGGCCTTCATGCTCTCCCCAGCCTCGCAGAACAGCGAACCTACAGCGGCGCCACGACCGGCGCCACTGACGCCCGACTTGCAGTCGGCGATCAGCCGCGATGGGTCGGCCAGACCGGCCTCCAGCAGCGGCAGCAAACCCAGCTGGGTGGCGGTCGGGTAGCAACCCGGTACGGCGATCAGGCGTGCCTGGCGGATCTTCTCGCGGTTCACCTCGGGCAGGCCGTAGACGGCATCCTTGAGCAGCTCTGGCGCGCCATGGGGCTGACCGTACCACTTGCCCCATTCGGCGGCGTCCTGCAGGCGGAAGTCGGCGGAGAGGTCGATGACCTTGGTGCCGGCCGCCAGCAGTTCGCCCGCCAGGGCATGGGCAACACCGTGGGGGGTGGCGAAGAACACCACGTCGCAGGCCGCCAGGGTCTTGCTGTCCGGCACGCTGAACGCCAGGCCGTCGTAGTGGCCGCGCAGGTTCGGGTACATGTCGGCAACCGCCACGCCCGCTTCGGATCGCGAAGTGATGACCGCCACTTCGGCCTGTGGGTGCTGCGCCAGCAGACGCAGCAGTTCGACACCGGTGTAACCCGTGCCGCCAACGATACCGACCTTGATCATGACGCTTGCCCCTTATCAACGAGACCACTGGAAAGCGCACGATAATAGGGGCCAAGGGCGTCTGTAACAACTCTTGGGATGACCCTTCGGGCCCTTGGCCTCTACTATCTGACGACCGTGAAAACCTGAAGGAACTCCCCATGCTCTATCTATGGATCAAGGCGCTGCATATCGTCAGCGTGGTCTGCTGGTTCGCCGGCCTGTTCTACCTGCCACGCCTGTTCGTCTATCACGCCCAGAGCCAGGACAGCATCAGCCTCGAGCGCTTCACCACCATGGAGCGCAAGCTGTACCGGGGCATCATGAATCCGGCGATGATCGCCACCTACGTGTTCGGCGGCTGGATGCTATACCTGAACCCCGGCTGGCTGAGCCAGGGCTGGCTCCACGCCAAGCTCACCCTGGTGGCCCTGCTCACCGTCTACCATCACATGTGCGGCGCCCAGCGCAAACGCTTCGCCGCCGGCACCAACACCCGCAGCCATGTGTACTACCGCTGGTTCAACGAGGCACCGGTGCTGATGCTGCTGGGCGTCGTAATTCTCGTGGTGGTCAAACCGTTCTGACGATATCCACCCGCCTACAGGAGTTTCGCCATGTCCCTGCCCGCCTCGCTCGAACAACGCCTGCGCCTGCCCCTGGTGGCGGCGCCGATGTTCCTGATCTCCAATCCCCAGCTGGTGCTCGCCTGCTGCGCCAATGGCGTGGTGGGCAGCTTCCCTGCCCTGAACCAGCGTGACAGCGCAGGGTTCAAGGCCTGGCTGGAGGAGATCGAGGCCGGGCTGGCCGAGCTGCAGGCGCCTGCGCCCTATGCGGTCAACCTGATCGTGCACCCGACCAATCCGCGCCTGCAGGCCGACCTGGCACTGTGCGTCGAACATCGCGTGCCCATCGTCATCACCAGCCTCGGCGCGGTGAAGGAGGTGGTCGACGCGGTGCACGGCTATGGTGGCCTGGTGTTCCATGACGTGACCACCCGTCGCCACGCCGAGAAGGCCGCCGAGGCCGGCGTCGACGGGTTGATCGCCGTGGCCGCCGGCGCCGGCGGACATGCCGGAACCTGGAGCCCGTTCGCCCTGGTCGCGGAGATCCGCCAGTTCTTCGACAAGACCCTGCTGCTGGCCGGCTGCCTGAACCATGGCCATGAACTGCTGGCCGCGCAATTGCTGGGGGCCGACCTCGGCTACATGGGCACCCGCTTCATCGCCACCCGCGAGAGCCAGGCCCAGGATGCCTACAAGCAGATGATCCTGGGCGCCGGGGCCGCCGATATCGTGCATACCCCGGTGGTGTCCGGCATCCCCGCCAGCTTCCTGCGCCAGAGCCTGGAACAGGCCGGCTACGACCTGGCGGCGCTGAAGAGCGGCCATGACGCCGGCAAGCTCAAGCCACTGGATGACGAGGCCAAGGCCTGGAAGACAGTCTGGTCGGCCGGCCAGGGTGTCGGCGAGATCCATGACCTGCCCAGCGCCGGCGAGCTGATCGGGCGCCTGCAGGACGAGTACCGGGCCGCCCTGGCGCGCAGCCAGCAGCTGCGCAGCAACGCCTTGTAGCAAATCGGCCAGGCTGTACACTAGGCGCCCCTTACGCCCCAGGAGCCTTGCATGACCCGTTACGCCATGATCACCGGAGCTTCCAGCGGCCTGGGCCTGGCCCTGGCGGAAGCCCTGGCACGGCGCGGGCGCAACCTGATCCTGGTGGCGCGCCAGCGCGAGACGCTGGAGCCGGTGGCCATAGAACTCACCCAACGCTTTGGCGTGGAAGTGCTGTTCCGTGCCTGCGATCTCAGCCAGCCTCTGCGCCTGTCGGGCTTCGTCCTCGAGCTGGAGGAAGGCGAGCGGCGCATCGACCTGCTGGTGAACTGCGCGGGGCAGCGCACCTATGGGCCGTTCCTGGCCCATGAATGGGCCGATGAACAGGATCTGCTGGAGGTCAACATCCTTGCCCTCAGCCGCCTGTGCCACGCCATTGGCAACCTGATGGCGATCCAGGGCGGCGGGCAGATCCTCAACGTCGCGGGGTTGACCGGGGTCGCACCGGGCCCGTGGATGGCCGCCTACGCGGCGAGCAAGGCCTATGTACTGAGTTTTTCCGAGGCCCTGCGCGAGGAGCTGCGGCGCACCGGGATCAAGGTCTCGGTGCTGTGCCCGGGGCCGGTGCGCTCGGCCAGGCGCCGCATCCCACGGCTCGACGGTAACAGCCGCTGCCTGAGCCCCGAGGAAATCGCCCTGTACACCGTCCGCGCCCTGGACAAGAACCGCGCGCTGATCCTGCCCGGCCGGCGCAACCGCTGGCTGGCCTTCGCCCCGCGCCTGCTGCCGCGCTGGCTGACGCGCAAGCTGGCCGGGCTGATCCATCGCCGCTATTGCCCGATCGGCATGGAATAGCCACTGGGCGAGCGGCGGCGGGCTCAGTACACTCAGCCCCGACACTCACCATGGAGCACGTGCTGTGGACGATTTATTCCTCAGAATCATCAACCGGGAGATCCCGGCGAAGATCATCTACGAAGACGACCAGGTCCTGGCCTTCCACGATATCGCCCCCCAGGCCCCGGTCCATTTCCTGGTCATCCCGAAGAAACACATCCGCACCCTCAACGACCTGACCGAAGAGGACAAAGGCCTGGCCGGCCACATCCTGTTCACCGCCCAGCGCCTGGCCCGGGAACTCGGCTGCGAAGAGGGCTTCCGCGTGGTGATGAACTGCAACGAGCAGGGCGGCCAGACCGTCTACCACATCCACATGCACGTGCTTGGCCAGCGCCAGATGCACTGGCCGCCGGGCTGATCCAAGGCAAGCCTGTCCAGGGGTATTGAGGTAGACTGTCGGGCATCACTTCAGCGGAGGTGCCCGATGGCTACCGAACGTCACTACTCGCCGCTCGACCGCTTGTTGCTGCAGGCCGATACCGCCATGCGCACCTTGCTGCCCTTCAGCGGCCAACCCGCCCGCCCATCCCCGGCGATCGTCCAGCCGGACGCCGAACTCGACGAGCAGCAGACCCGCCATATCGCCGGCCTGATGCGCATCAACCACACCGGCGAAGTCTGCGCCCAGGCGCTGTACCAGGGCCAGGCCCTGACCGCCAAGCTGCCCCAGGTGCGCAAGGCCATGGAGCATGCGGCGGAAGAAGAAATCGACCACCTGGCGTGGTGCGAACAACGCATTCGCCAGCTCAACAGCCACCCCAGCGTGCTCAACCCGGTGTTCTACGGCCTGTCGTTCGGCATCGGCGCCCTCGCCGGCCTGGTCAGCGACAAGGTCAGCCTGGGCTTCGTCGCCGCCACCGAGCATCAGGTGTGCAAGCACCTGGACGAACATCTGGAGCAGATCCCCGAGAACGACGGCAAGTCCCGCGCCATCCTCGAACAGATGCGTGTCGACGAGGAACACCACGCCGAGTCCGCGCTGGAAGCCGGCGGCTACCGTTTCCCGGCCCCCGTGCGCTTCGGCATGAGCCTGCTGGCCAAGGTCATGACCAAGAGCACCTACCGAATCTGAGACGCGCACCATGGAACGTTTCGACGCCAGGGACCTGGCACGCGCCGTGAGCGCCGGCGTGCTGCACCCGGGGCAGGACCAGGCCTTGCTGGCCTTCCTGCGCCAGCAGCCGGAAAGCCGCGCCAGCTTCCAGCTGGCCCATGTGGCGTTCTACTTCGGCGCACTGCTGATCATGGGTGCCATGGGCTGGCTGCTCACCGAGGCCTGGATGCGCATAGGCGACGGTGCACTGCTGGCCATCGCCCTGCTCTATATCGCCGGGATCACCCTGTTCGCCCTGTCGCTGCAGCGACGCAACCAGCCTGTCGCCGCTGGCGTGCTGGCCGCCGTGGCGGTCAGCATCGTGCCGCTGGCGGTGTTCGCCATCGAGCGCCTGGCAGGCTGGTGGCCGCTGGACGACGCCCAGGGCGACTACCACCAGTACTACACCTACGTGCAGGGTGGCTGGTTGGCGATGGAGGCAGCGACGGTACTGGCTGGGCTGCTGATGCTGCGCCTGATTCCCTTCCCTTTCATCGTCATGCCGATCGCGGTGGCCCTGTGGTTCATGTCCATGGACCTGAGCGAGTGGTTCCATGGCGACCTGTTCAGCTGGGAGCAACGGCGCACGGTCTCGCTGTGGTTCGGCCTTGGCCTGCTGCTGGTATTCCTGGTGATCGACGGACGCACCCGTCGGGACTACGCCTTCTGGGGCTATCTCGCCGGCCTTGCGGCGTTCTGGGGCGGGCTGACGCTGATGGACAGCGGCAGCGAGTGGGGCAAGGCGCTGTACTGCCTGATCAACCTGGGGCTGATGGGCCTGGCCGTCCTGCTGCGCCGCCCCGTGTTCATGGTGTTCGGGGCGATGGGGGTGGCGGCCTATCTGGGCTATCTGTCCTACGAGGTGTTCGCCGATTCCCTGTTGTTCCCGGTCATACTGACCTTGATCGGCCTCGGCGTGATCGGTCTCGGCGTGCTGTACCAGAAGCGACGTGAGGCATTGAGCGAGCAGCTTCGGGCACAGCTACCCGAACGCCTGTTGCAACTGCTGCCGGCATTGCGTCGCTGAACATGGGACGATCGCTCACCCGGCTGCTGCAGGGCCTTGGCCTGATCCCGGTCGCCTATCTGTTCGTTTGCCTGATGGTCGCAGATGTCGGGCAAAGCACTTTCAGCCTGGAACTGCCGACACTTACCGACCCTGACAGCAACAGCACCGCCGAGCTGATGCTCGGCACACTGCCCGCGCAGCTGCTGTTCCTGCTGCTCAGCGTGTTTTTAGCCAGCCGCCAACTGCTGGTCGGCACGTTCGTGCTCGCTGGCACGTTGGCTGCGTGGCTGCAGTGCCAAGTGTTTGCCGAACACTTCGGCACCACTTGGAGCAGCAGCGAAATCCTCATCCTGCTCGGGGTGAATACGCCCTGGCTGGTGCTTGCGCTGATCCCGGGGCTCGCGTTGCTGCTAGGTGTCGAACGCCTGCACAAGCAAAGCGCCTGACCGGCAGGCGCTGCCTTCGATCAACCGAGTTCGACGATCTCGTAACCGTGCGTGATCTCGACGCCCGCGCGATCCAGCATGATCGAGGCCGAGCAGTACTTCTCCGCCGACAACTCGACCGCACGCTTGACCTGCGCCTCCTTCAAGCCGCGGCCCTTGACCACGAAGTTGAGGTGGATCTTGGTGAACACCTTCGGGTCTTCACTGGCGCGTTCGGCTTCCAGGAAGGCCTCGCAGCTTTCCACGGCCTGGCGCGACTTCTTGAGGATGCTGACCACGTCGAAACTGCTGCAGCCACCCAGGCCGAGCAGGAGCATCTCCATCGGGCGCACGCCCAGGTTGCGACCTCCGGCTTCGGGTGGGCCATCCATGACCACGACATGGCCGCTCCCCGACTCGCCGAGGAACATCGCTTCACCGGCCCACTGGATGCGTGCCTTCATCTATCCGGACTCCCGATTTCGTAAAAGGGTGTCAGCTTAGACCTTGCGAGGCTGTCGGAAAAGCTCAAGCCGCGTCGCTTTTGTGCCGATTCAAGTTGAAGTGTCTGATAAGCTGGCGCCAAATGACTGGCGCATGCTGCCAGGCGCCTCTATAAAAAGCCAATGCGTCGCATCGAACAGGATTTCGTGATGGTCTCCTCAGCCCTGCCACCCAAGATCAAGAACATCGACAAGCTGCTGGCCCACTGCCAGCGCCGTCGCTACGCCGCCAAGAGCAACATCATCTGTGCCGGTGACCGGGCCGAGACCTTGTCGTTCATCATCAAGGGCTCGGTGACCATCCTGATCGAGGACGACGACGGCCACGAGATGATCATCGCCTACCTCAACAGCGGTGATTTCTTCGGCGAGCTGGGGCTGTTCGAGCCGGCCGGCCAGGAACATCAGCGCAGCGCCTGGGTGCGTGCCAAGACCGAGTGCGAAGTGGCCGAGATCGGCTACGACAAATTCCGTGAGCTGGTACGCCTGGAGCCGGAAATCCTCTATGCCCTGGGCAGCCAGATGGCCCAGCGCCTGCGCAACACCACCCGCAAGGTCGGCGACCTGGCGTTCTTCGATGTCACCGGGCGGGTCGCCCGCTGCCTGCTCGACCTGTGCAAGCAACCCGACGCCATGACCCACCCCGACGGCATGCAGATCAAGATCACCCGCCAGGAGATCGGTCGTATCGTCGGTTGTTCACGGGAGATGGTCGGCCGCGTCCTCAAGGACCTCGAGGAGCGCAGCCTGGTGCAGGTCAAGGGTAAAACCATGGTGGTCTACGGCACCCGTTAGGCTCTGTACGAAATGTATCTGCACTCGCCCATACTGCGTTGAAACGGGGCTCGGAATGCTCATGTACTCCAGTACAGTCGGGCGCGACCCCGGCCGTTCCTCCCCCCGTTTCGCCTTGTCTGGCCTTCGCGCAGACACATTTCGTACAGACCCTAATCCTTCGGCAGCTCCGCCAGCACTTGCTTGTATGCCTGGCTCAAGCGCTCGAACCAGGGAGCCGCAGGCGCCACCTCGTGCAGGGCGATATGGCTGTCGGCACGGCAGCGCTGCTCCAGTTCGCAACACTCATTGAAGCGGTTGACCGCCGCGACCATCGATTCGCGTTCGTTGTCCAGCAACAGCGCGCCATGCACCAGCACCACCGGGCGCTTGCCCCCCAGCCCCTGGCGCCAGCGCTGGGCCGTGCCGACCAGCTTGCGGCCATTGAGGTTGACGTTGTAGCGGCCATCGCAAAAGGCGCCGTCAATCTCCCCCACCGAGGCAACACCACCCCACTCGCGCAGGACATCGCACAGCGGCAGGCACAGACGCTCGTAGGCATTCTCAATGCGGCCCTGGTCACCCTCGCTACGCGGGGCCACATAGACCAGTGCCACGTTGACGGTCGCATGGGATTGCGGCACCGGCTCGCCACCGGTTTCGCGCAGCAGCACCGGCCAGCCGGCGATGGCCAGCTCGGCGCAGGCGGCCTCGAAGTTGTCCAGGCGACTCATGCGCCGGGGCATGACCAAGGCATGGTCGGTCGGGCGCCAGAACAGCACGCCGGATTCGCGCTCGCCGCGGCAGACGGCGGCCAGCAGGTCCTGTTCGGCGTGCAGGCCTTGTTCGACGGTAAGGGCCAGGGGTTGATCGGTCATTGATCCACCTTTGATGTGATGTTCACCGGCTTCATCGCGGGGCAAGCCCGCTCCCACGTTGGGACGGTGCCCCGCAATGAAGCTCTCGAATACAAAAAAGCCGGCAAACGATGCCGGCTCTCTGTTCGATCAGTCCAGTTGCTGAACGGTCTTCTTCACCTGTTCGGGGAAGAACAACCGCTGCAGCTCCAACCCTGGCTGCTCGGCGCGCATGAACGCCTCGCCGACCAGGAACGAATACACCTCGTTGATTTCCATCAGCTCGACATCGGCACGGTTGAGGATGCCGCTCTCGGTGATGGCCAGGCGATCGCGGGGGATGCGCGGCAGCAGGTCGAGGGTAGTCTCCAGGCTGACTTCGAAGGTATGCAGGTTGCGGTTGTTGACCCCGACCAACGGTGTGTCGAGGGTCTTCAACGCACGCTCCAGCTCATCGCCGTCATGCACTTCGACCAGCACGTCGAGGCCGACGTCCTTGGCGGTGGCGGCCAGCTCGGCCATCTTCACGTCGTCCAGCGCCGAGACGATCAACAGCACGCAGTCGGCGCCCAGGGCACGGGCTTCGACGATCTGGTACGGATCGACCATGAAGTCCTTACGGATCACCGGCAGCGAAACGGCGGCACGCGCCTGCTGCAGGTAAACGTCGGCGCCCTGGAAGTAGTCCACGTCGGTCAGCACCGACAGGCAGGTCGCCCCACCCTTCTCGTAGCTGACGGCAATCTCCGCCGGCACGAAGTTTTCGCGGATCACGCCCTTGCTTGGCGAGGCCTTCTTGATCTCGGCGATCACCGCCGGCTGCTTGCGCGCAGCCTGTTCGATCAATGCCTTGGCAAAGCCACGGGGCGCATCGGCCACCTTGGCCAGGCGCTCGAGCTCCCCCAGGCTGACCCGCGCGCTGCGCTCGGCCACTTCCTGGAATTTGCGGGCGATGATTCTTTCCAGCACCGTCGGTACGCTCATGCTTCGTTCTCCACCTTGAATACCGCGGTAAAGGCGCCCAGCTCCTGCAGTTTCTCCCAGGCCAGGCCGGTGTGCAGCACATCGTGGGCCAGTTCGACACCCTGGGCCAGGGTCATCGCGTGGTCGGCGGCGTACAGCGCTGCGCCAGCGTTAAGAACAATCATCTCGGCGGCCTTCTGGCCGTTCTCGGTCTTGCGTCGGCCCAGGGCGTCACGGATCAGCTCCAGCGAAGCCTGCGGCCCCTCGACCGCCAGGCCATGCAGGCTCTGGCTCTTCATGCCGAGGTCTTCCGGCTCGACCCAGTACTCGGTGATCTGGTCATTCTTCAGTTCGGCGACAAAGGTCGGCGCGGCCAGGCTGAACTCGTCCAGGCCGTCCTTCGAATGCACCACCAGCACATGCTTGCTGCCCAGGCGCTGCAGCACCTCGGCCAACGGGCGGCACAGGGCCTGGGTGAAGACCCCGACCACCTGGTGTTTCACGCCGGCCGGATTCGTAAGCGGGCCGAGCATGTTGAACAGGGTACGCAGCCCCAGATCGCGACGAGGGCCGGCGGCGTGCTTCATGGCACTGTGATGGGTCTGGGCGAACATGAAGCCGATGCCGAGGCTGTCGATGCAGCGGGCGACCTGCACCGGGGTCAGGTTCAGGTAGATACCGGCGGCTTCCAGAAGGTCGGCACTGCCGCTCTTGCCGGAGACGGCACGGTTGCCATGCTTGGCCACGGTGCAGCCGGCGGCCGCCAGGACAAAGGCCGAAGCAGTCGACACATTGAAGATATTGGCGCCATCGCCACCGGTGCCGACGATGTCGACCACGCCGTCGAGGGTCTTCAGCTCGACCTTGTCGGCCAGCTCACGCATCACCGACACCGCGCCGACGATCTCGTCGATGCTCTCGCTCTTCATGCGCATGCCCATGAGGAAAGCGCCGATCTGCGCCTCGCTGCACTGGCCGGTCATGATCTGGCGCATGACGTCGCGCATTTCCTCGGTGGACAAATCCAGGTGGCCGACGATACGGCTCAAAGCGGTCTTGATATCCATGATCGGTCCTTAACGGCGTCCGCCGGTCTGTTTGAGGAAATTGGCGAACAGCTCGTGGCCCTGCTCGGTGAGGATGGATTCGGGGTGGAACTGTACCCCTTCGACGTTCAGGGTTTTATGACGCAGGCCCATGATTTCGTCGACAGTACCGTCTTCGTGGGCGGTCCAGGCGGTCACTTCCAGGCAGTCGGGCAGGGTTTCGCGCTTGACCACCAGCGAGTGGTAGCGGGTCACGGTAAGCGGGTTGTTCAGGCCGGCGAATACGCCCAGGTCACGGTGCAGCACCGGGCTGGTCTTGCCATGCATCACCTGGCGGGCGCGCACCACGTCGCCGCCGAAGGCCTGGCCGATGGACTGGTGGCCCAGGCAAACGCCCAGGATCGGCAGTTTGCCGGCAAAATGCAGGATGGCCTCGATGGAGACCCCGGCTTCGCTCGGCGTGCACGGGCCCGGGGAGACGACGATGCGCTCGGGGTTCAGGTCTTCGATCTGGGCGATGGTCATTTCGTCATTGCGAATGACCTTGACCTCGGCACCCAGCTCGCCAAGGTACTGCACGACGTTGTAGGTGAAGGAGTCGTAGTTGTCGATCATCAGTAACATCTGCAACGAACCTCTTGAATACTGACTTTTGATTCGAGCCTTCCGCTGCCGCTCATGAATGCGGCCGAACCCGCACGGGGCGGTTGACGGAACAAGTGGGGAAGGCAAACGGGGACGGGCCGGGCGAACCGGCAGGAGAAAAAGTCAGGCGCGCCAACGCCAACGGGCGACGGCCTTGATAACGCGCATCAAGAGTTTGCTGACGATCAACACAGGGTAGGTCTCGTTCATACGTTCCGGGACAGTAACCTACCGGGACGGCGGGTGCAATATGCCCCTAAACACAGGAAAAACATTGCCATGCTGGGCAAAGACCGGCGATTTGCTATGTTCATGCGGCTTGCCTTCATAAAAACAACGAAAAGGATATTCATGCATGCGCAAGACCCCCTTCCTGCACGCCACCGTCGGCATGCTCGCCCTCGCCTGCAGCCAGGCCATCATGGCCGCGCCCTCCCCCTACTCCTCACTCATTGTCTTCGGTGACAGCCTCAGCGACGCCGGGCAGTTCCCCGACCTGACCGGCGGCACGCCAGGCATGCGCTTCACCAACCGCGATGCCAATGGCAACTACGCGCCGGTGTCGCCGATGATCCTGGGTGGCAGGCTGGGCTTTTCCGGAACCAGCCTGGGCCCCTCGACGTCGCTGACCAACCAGCTGCAAGGCACGCCGGACGGCAACAACTGGGCCGTGGGCGGCTACACCACGCAGCAGATCCTCGACTCGATCACCGACACCTCGCAAGCCGTCATCCCACCTGGGCGCCCCGGCGCCGGCACGGTACTGCGCGAGCGTGACGGCTACCTGGCCAACGGCCTGCGGGCCGATCCCAATGCCCTGTACTACCTGACCGGTGGCGGCAACGACTTCCTCCAGGGCCTGGTCAACAGCCCCGCCGGCGCGGCCGCCGCTGGTGCCCGCCTGGCGGCCAGCGCCCAGGCGCTGCAACAGGGCGGCGCGCGCTACATCATGGTCTGGCTGCTGCCGGACCTGGGGCAGACACCGAACTTCAGCGGCACACCCCAGCAAGGGCCGCTGTCGCAGCTGTCCGGCGTGTTCAACCAGTCGCTGGTCAACCAGCTCGGGCAGGTCGACGCCGAGATCATCCCGCTGAATGTCCCGGCACTGCTGCGCGAGGCCCTGGCCAGCCCTGCCCAGTTCGGCCTGGCCGCCGAGCAGAACCTGGTCGGCACCTGCTACAGCGGCGACGGCTGCGTGGGCAACCCGGTCTACGGGGCGAACGGCACGACGCCGGACCCGACTCGGCTGCTGTTCAACGACTCGGTGCACCCGACCATCGCCGGACAGCAACTGATTGCCGACTATGCCTATTCGATCCTCGCCGCGCCCTGGGAACTGACCCTGCTGCCGGAAATCGCCCACGCCAGCCTCCGCGCCCACCAGGATGAACTGCGCAACCAGTGGCAAACGCCCTGGCAGGCGGTCGGTCAATGGCAGGCGTTCGTCGCCACCGGCGGCCAGGACCTGGACTTCGGCAGCCAGCGCAGCGCCGCCAGTGGCGACGGGCGCGGCTACAACCTGACCCTCGGCGGCAGCTATCGGCTGGATGACGCCTGGCGCGTGGGGCTGGCGGCGGGCGTGTACCGGCAAAAGCTCGAGGCCGGCCAGGAAGATTCCGACTACAAGCTCGACAGCTACCTGGCCAGCGCCTTCGCCCAGTTCCGTCAGGATCGCTGGTGGGCCGACGCGGCACTGACCGCCGGGCACCTGGACTACCGCGACCTCAAGCGCACCTTCGCCCTGGGGATTGGAGAGCGCAGCGAGAAAGGCGACAGCGATGGCGAGGCCTGGGCCGTCACCGGCCGGGTGGGCTACAACCTGGCGGCCGAGAGCAGCCGCTGGCAACTGGCGCCGTTCATCAGCGCCGATTATGCGCGGGTCAAGGTCGATGGGTATGACGAGAAAAGCGGGCGCTCGACCGCGCTTGGCTTCGATGACCAGGAGCGCACGTCGCGGCGCCTTGGCGTGGGAGTTCTTGGCAGTGTGCAGGTGCTGCAGGGCACGAAGCTGTTCGCCGAGGTCGCCCGGGAGCACGAGTTCGAGGATGACCAGCAGGACCTGCGCATGCACCTGACCAGCCTGCCGGCGAACGACTTCACCTTGACCGGCTATACGCCGCACAGCAACCTGACCCGCGCCAGCCTGGGGCTGACCCATGAGCTGGTGCCGGGGGTGAACCTGCGAGGTAACTACAACTGGCGCAAGAGTGATGAATTGACCCAGCAAGGGGTGAGCCTGGGGGTCAGCGTCGACTTCTAGATCTTTGGGGCCGCTCTGCGGCCCATTCGCGGCTAAAGCCGCTCCTACAGGTACTACGCCAACCTGTTAGGGCTTTAGCCGCGAATGGGCTGCAAAGCAGCCCCAATCGATCTACTTGGCGGTGGTCTGCTCGGCCAGCGCCACCGCGCGGAACATCGCCCGCCGCTTGTTGATGGTTTCTTCCCACTCCAGCGCCGGCACCGAGTCGGCGACGATGCCGCCACCGGCCTGCACATGCAGTTCGCCGTCCTTGATCACCGCGGTACGGATGGCGATGGCGGTATCCATGTTGCCGTTCCAGGCAAAGTAGCCCACCGCGCCACCGTAGACACCGCGCTTGACCGGCTCCAGCTCGTCGATGATCTCCATGGCGCGGATCTTCGGTGCGCCGGAGAGGGTACCGGCCGGCAGGATCGCCCGCAGCGCGTCCATGGCCGTCAGCCCCTCATTCAGCTGGCCGGTGACGTTGGACACGATATGCATGACGTTCGAGTATCGCTCGATCACCATTTTTTCGGTCAGACGCACGCTGCCGGTGGCCGACACGCGGCCCACATCGTTGCGGCCCAGGTCGATGAGCATCAGGTGCTCGGCGATTTCCTTGTCGTCCGACAGCAGGTCGTCTTCCAGCGCCCGGTCGGCTTCTTCGGTGGCGCCCCGCGGACGGGTGCCGGCGATCGGCCGCACGGTGACCAGGTTATCCTCGACCCGCACCAGCACTTCCGGCGAACTGCCGACCACATGGAAGTCGCCGAAGTTGAAGAAGTACATGTACGGCGTCGGGTTGAAGCAGCGCAGCGCCCGGTACAGGTCGATGGGCGCAGCCTTGAAGTCGATGGACATGCGCTGGGACGGCACCACCTGCATGCAGTCGCCGGCCAGGATGTACTCCTTGATGCGGCCCACGGCGCTTTCGTAGTCGGCTTGTGTGTAGCTGGAGCGGAACGCCGGCTCGGCGGCCATCGGCCCGCTCAGGTCCAGGCCACGGCGCGGGGTGATCGGCTGGCGCAGGGTCTCCAGAAGCCCCTGCAGGCGGGCCTGCCCTTGCTCGAAGGCCTGCGTCTCGGCCGGGTCGACCAGCACGATGGCGTGCATCTTGCCCGCCAGGTTGTCGAACACCACCACGGCATCGGAGACCATCAGCAGGATATCCGGCACCCCCAGCGGATCCGGGTTGGGGCTGGCACCCAGGCGTTTTTCCACATAGCGCACGCAGTCGTAGCCGAAATAGCCCACCAGGCCACCGTTGAAACGTGGCAAGCCAGGAATGTCGGCGACCTTGTAGCGATCCTTGAACGCCTCGACGAAGGCCAGCGGATCCTCGACGTCGTGGCTTTCCACCTCGACGCCATCCTGCAGGATGCTGACGTGGTAACCGTGCACGCGCAGCACGGTGCGCGACGGCAGGCCGATCATCGAATAGCGGCCCCACTTCTCGCCGCCCTGCACGGACTCGAGCAGGTAGGAGTTGGGTTGGTCGGCCAGCTTCAGGTAGATCGACAGCGGCGTGTCGAAGTCGGCCAGGGTTTCGCAGGCCAGGGGAATGCGGTTGTAGCCGGCAGCGGCCAGGCGCAGGAATTCTTCGCGGGTCATGTGTAGCCTCGGGGCAAGCAGCAATGGGGAGCGGGCAAACGGATGTACCGGCAGGCGCCGGTGGGCAGGCGTCAGGCGCGCCAGCGCCAGCGGGCCAGGGCCTTGATGACTTTCATCCAGAATTTGCCGGTAACCACCACGTTGTTGTCTCTGCTTTGCGGGGCTTGAAGGTCCGCCAACGTTATCCCAGTGTCGGTGACTAAGCAACCGGGCAGCAGCAGGCGCAGGTCGTCGATGACCAGGCTGGGCGACTCGTCGTCGATCGGCCGGCCATGGTTGTAGCCGTAGCTCAGGCCGACGCACTGGACGCCGGCGGCCTTGGCGGCCAGCACGTCGCTGCGCGAATCGCCGACGAACAGCGATTGTTCGGCACTGACGCCGGCCATCTTCATGACGAACAGCAGCGCCGCCGGGTCGGGCTTCTTCTGTGGCAGGGTGTCGCCGCCGATGATCCAGCGGAAATAGCGACCGATCTTCATCTGGTCGAGCAAGGGGGCGACGAAGCGTTCGGGCTTGTTGGTGATCAGCGCCATCTCCACGCCCTGCTTGCGCAGCCAGCGTAGGGTATCGCGCACGCCGGGGTAGACCACGGTGAGTTCATGGTTGTCGGCATAGGCTTCCATGAACAGCGCCAGCGCGCGCTCGGCCAGCTCGTCGTCCACCGCGGCGTGATCGATATCGCCGGCCAGGGCCCGGCGCACCAGCACCTGGGCGCCGTTGCCGACCCAGTGGCGCACCGCCTCCAGGCCTGCGGGCGGGCGCCCGAGTTCGAGCAGCGTGCGGTCGACGGCTGCGGCCAGGTCGGGTACCGAATCGATCAGGGTGCCATCCAGATCGAACATCACCAGCCTGGGCAGTGTCCCCGGGAACAGCTGCTCGAAGCCGCTCATGCGCGTGCCAGCGCCATTTCGGCACGCATCTTGTCGATGACTTCCTTGTAGTCCGGGGCGTTGAAGATCGCCGAGCCGGCCACGAAGGTGTCAGCGCCGGCGGCGGTGATCTCGCGGATGTTGCCTACGTTGACGCCGCCGTCGATCTCCAGGCGGATGTCACGGCCGCTGGCATCGATCAGGGCGCGGGCCTCGCGCAGCTTGTCGAGGGTGCCGGGGATGAACTTCTGCCCGCCGAAGCCTGGGTTGACGCTCATCAGCAGGACCATGTCGACCTTGTCCATCACGTACTTCAGCGCATCCAGGCCGGTGGCCGGGTTGAACACCAGGCCGGCCTTGCAGCCGCCGTCGCGGATCAGTTGCAGCGAGCGGTCGACGTGCTGGGAGGCTTCCGGGTGGAAGGTGATGTAGGTGGCGCCGGCCTCGATGAAGTCGCCGATGATGCGGTCGACCGGGCTGACCATCAGGTGCACGTCGATCGGCGCGGTCACGCCGTACTTGCGCAGGGCGCTGCAGACCATCGGGCCGATGGTCAGGTTGGGCACGTAGTGGTTGTCCATGACATCGAAGTGGACGATGTCGGCCCCGGCGGCCAGGACCTTGTCGACGTCCTCGCCCAGGCGGGCGAAATCGGCGGACAGAATGGAGGGGGCAATAGCGTAGGGCTGCATGGCGCACCTGTTGGGCAGAATCACGGTGGCGCGCATTGTAACTCAGGGAAGCGGATGAGGGCTGATTGGTATCAATTGCCCCCCCTTTCGCGGCACAAGGCCGCTCCTGCAGGAGACCGCGATCCCTTGTAGGAGCGGCCTTGCGCCGCGAAAGGAGGGCAAAGCCCTCCCCACAGTCAGGCCGGCTGCTGGGTCCTCAGCTTCTCGCTGCGCCCGCGCAGCCACTCCAGGGTCAGCAGCAGGATCACCGAGAAGGCGATCAGCAAGGTGGCCGCCGCCGCGATGGTCGGGCTCAGGTTCTCGCGAATGCCGCTGAACATCTGCCGTGGCAGGGTCGCCTGCTCGGGCCCTGCGAGGAACAGGGTCACTACCACCTCATCGAACGACGTGGCGAAGGCAAACAGCGCCCCGGAGATCACCCCGGGGGCGATCAACGGCAAGGTCACCCGACGGAAGGCCAGCAATGGCGAGGCCCCCAGGCTGGCCGCCGCGCGCACCAGGTTGTAGTTGAAGCCCTGCAGCGTAGCCGACACGGTGATGATCACGAACGGCACGCCCAGCACCGCGTGCACCAGGATCAGCGAGGTGAAGCTGTTGCCCATGCCCAGCGGGGCGAAGAACAGGTAGCTGGCCACGCCGATGATCACCACCGGCACCACCATCGGCGAGATCACCAGCGCCATCACCAGCGACTTGCCGGGAAAGTCACCGCGAGTCAGGCCGATGGCCGCCAGGGTGCCGAACACCATGGCCAGCACCGTGGCCGCCGGGGCGACGATGATGCTGTTCTTCAGGGCGCGCATCCATTCGGCGGAAGCGAAGAAGTCCTGGTACCAGTGCAGCGAGAAACCTTGCAGCGGGTACACCAGGAAGCTCCCGCTGTTGAACGACAGCGGGATGATCACCAGCACCGGCAGCACCAGGAACAGCAGGATCAGACCGCACAGGATGCGCAGGCTGTAGAACCACACCCGTTCCACGGGCGACATGTAGGGGCTCAGCATGACAAGGCTCCTCAACTCAGGCGCAAGCGGCTGGCGCCGACCAGCCAGCTATAGATCAGGTACAGCAGCACGGTCGCCAGCAGCAACAGCCCGCCCAGGGCGGTGGCCATGCCCCAGTTGATGCTGGTGTTGGTGTAGAAGGCGACGAAGTAGCTGACCATCTGGTCGTTCGGGCTGCCCAGCAGCGCCGGGGTGATGTAGTAGCCGATGGCCAGGATGAAAACCAACAGGCAGCCTGCGCCAACACCGGCATAGGTCTGCGGGAAGTAAACCCGCCAGAAACTGGCGAACGGATGGCAACCCAGGGAAATCGCCGCGCGCATGTAACTGGGCGAAATACCCTTCATCACGCTGTACAGCGGCAGGATCATGAACGGCAGCAGGATGTGCACCATCGAGATGTACACGCCGGTACGGTTGAACACCAGTTCCAGCGGTTGGTCGATGATGCCGATGGCCATCAGCGCGCTGTTGATCAGCCCGCCCGACTGCAACAGCACGATCCACGCCGCCACCCGCACCAGGATCGAGGTCCAGAACGGCAGCAGCACCAGGATCATCAGCAGGTTGCTTTGCCGGGTCGGCAGGTTGGCCAGCAGGTACGCCAACGGGTAGGCCAGCACCAGGCAGATGGCGGTGATAACCACGCCCATCCACAGGGTGCGGGCAAAGATATCCAGGTAGATGGCCTGGTCCGGCGTGGCCTTGGCCAGTTCGCCGAGGTCGTCGATGCGGTGATCGACGGAGGCCAGCAGGTAGAAAGAGGTGACCGTGCTGGTGTTGCGGCGGATCGCCTGCCAGTAGGCCGGGTCACCCCAACGCTCGTCCAGCGCTTGCAGGGCATCTTTATAGGACGCGGGCTCGGCCTTGAACGGCAGCGCACGCGCGGTCTTGGCCAGCAGGCTGCGGTAGCCGGCCAGCTCCATGTTCAGGCGCTTGGAAAGGTCGCCCAGGGTCTGGTTCTTGCGCGACTCGGCCAGGTCCTGGCTGAGGGCTTTGTAGACCTCCTCGCCGGGCAGGCTCTTGCCGTCCCACTGCGCCACCGCCTCGACGGTGCGCGGCAGGCCAGCGACCACCTCGGGGTTGCCGACGCTCTTGTACAGCAGCGCCGCGATTGGCACCAGGAACACCAGCAGGAGGAACAGCGCCAGCGGCGCGATCAACGCCTGGGCCTTCCAGCGGTTGACCCGCTCGGCATGCTTGAGGCGCTGCTTGAGGCTTTTACCCGCGCCTTCGTTGAGGGGCACTGCAATGGCCATGGCGAACTCCGGGAAATCAGGGAAACATTGAGGCCGCTTCAAAAGGACAGCGGTGATCTCAGGCTTGACGCGCTAACTGTAGGAGCGGCCTTGTGCCGCGAAAGGGCTGCAACGCAGCCCCAGCATCTTGTGCATCACGGCTGAGTCCTGGGGCCGCTTCGCAGCCCTTTCGCGGCACAAGACCGCTCCTACAGGCCTCAGGGATCGAGCCCCTACTTCTTCGCCGCCCAGGCGTTGAAGCGTTGCTCCAGCTGTTCGCTGTTGTCGGCCCAGAAGGCCACGTCGATCTGCACCTGGTTGGCGATGTTCTCCGGCGTGGTCGGCATGTCCTTCTTCACCGCATCGGCCAGCAGCGGGACGGCCTTGGAATTGGCCGGGCCGTAGGCGATGTTCTCGGAGTAGGTCTTCTGCTGTTCGGGCTGGACGGTGTAGGCGATGAATTTCTTCGCCGCGTCCACATCCTTGGCGCCTTTCGGGATGGCCCAGGCGTCGAAGTCATAGATGCCGCCGTTCCACACCACCTTGAGGTTGCTTTCTTTCTGCACCGCGGCGATACGGCCGTTGTAGGCCGAACTCATGACCACGTCACCCGAGGCCAGATACTGTGGTGGCTGGGCACCGGCTTCCCACCACTGGATGCTCGGCTTGAGTTCGTCGAGCTTCTTGAAGGCGCGGTCCTGGCCTTCCTTGGTGCCGAGCACCTTGTACACCTCTTTCGGCGCGACGCCGTCGGCCATCAGGGCGAACTCGAGGGTGTACTTGGCGCCCTTGCGCAGGCCGCGCTTGCCCGGGAATTTCTTGGTGTCCCAGAAGTCAGCCCAGCTGGTCGGAGCGGTCTTAAGTTTGTCAGCGTTGTAGGCCATCACCGTGGACCACACGAAGAAACCGACGCCGCATGGCTGGATGGCGCCTGGTACATAGTCGCCCTCGTCACCGAACAGGGCCGGATCGAGTTCCTCGAACATGCCTTCGTCGCATCCACGGGCCAGCTCTGGCGATTCGACCTCCACAAGGTTCCAGGACACGCTCTTGGTGTCGACCATGGCCTTCACCTTGGCCATCTCGCCGTTGTACTCACCGGCGACGATCTTGCCCTTGCCAGCCTTCTCCCACGGCTCGTAGAACGCCTTGGTCTGGGCCGCCTTGTTGGCGCCGCCAAAGGAGATCACGGTCAGGTCGGCCGCCAGGGCCTGGCCGGCGGCGAACAGCCCCAGGGCCAGGGCGGTCAGTTTCAACTGCTTGCGCATTATTATTCTCTCCACAGTTCAGGGTTGGTGAAGCAAACCATCAATGGGCTTCGGCAATCGGATCGAGCGCGCGAGCGTGCTCCACCTCCCAGCCCAGCGGGACCACATCGCCCACGGCCAGGGCCGGATCGAGCTCGGCGATCGGCTGCTTGACGAAGAAATCAGCCTTGCCGCAGACCTCCAGGCGCACCCGCACGTGGTCGCCCAGATAGATGAACTCGGCCACCCGGCCGGAGAATCGGTTCACGCAGCGTTCGCTGTGGCCGTTCAGGCGCACGCGCTCCGGGCGGATCGACAGGGTCACTGGCTCGCCGGCCTGGCCTACGTTCACCGCCAGCGCCTCGACCCGCTCGCCCCGGGCCAGCTGCACCTGGCAACGATTACCGTCACTGGCCAGCAGGGTGCCGTTGAGGCGGTTGTTCTCACCGATGAAGTTGGCGACGAAGGTGTTGCGCGGCTCTTCGTAGAGGGTACGCGGGTCGGCGATCTGCTGGATCTCGCCCTGGTGGAACACCGCCACCCGGTCGGACATGGTCAGCGCCTCGCCCTGGTCGTGGGTCACGTAGACCACGGTCACGCCCAGGCGCTGGTGGATATGCTTGATCTCCATCTGCATGTGTTCGCGCAGTTGCTTGTCCAGGGCGCCGAGCGGTTCGTCCATCAGCACCAGCTGCGGCTCGAACACCAGGGCACGGGCCAGGGCCACGCGCTGCTGCTGGCCCCCGGAGAGCTGGCCTGGGTAGCGCTTGGCGAAGGCGTCGAGCTGGACCATGCCAAGCACGCGCTTGACCCGTTCGCTGATGTCGGTCTTGCTCAGGTTGCGCACGGTCAGCGGGAAGGCCAGGTTCTCGGCCACGGTCATGTGCGGGAACAGCGCGTAATTCTGGAACACCATGCCGATGTCACGCTTGTGCGGCGGCACATTGTTGATCGAGCGTCCGGCCAGCTGGATCTCACCGGCGGTGGGGGTCTCGAAGCCGGCCAGCATCATCAGGCTGGTGGTCTTGCCCGAGCCGGACGGGCCGAGCAGGGTCAGGAACTCGCCCTTGCGGATGTCCAGGTTGAGGTCCTTGACGATCAGCGATTCGCCGTCGTAGCTCTTCTGCACACCTCGGAAGCTGACCAGCGTCTCGTTCGAATTCGCCTCGCTCATGCCCTGCACCTTCTTGTTGGAATGACTGCGTGGGCACAGCGTAGAAGAGGCGCAAGCGCCCGGAAATCGGGGGGGCTGAGAGATTGCCATCATCCGGATGGAAGACTTGCTGTAAGGATTGCCCTACATTAATGACGCTTTCAGGACAGACACATTCCCATGTAGGAGCGGCCTTGCGCCGCGAAAGGGCTGCGAAGCAGCCCCGGGCTTCAGCTTGCTGGGGCTGCTCTGCAGCCCTTTCCGGCCGGTCCGACGCCTCGGCAAGGCCGCTCCTACAGCCGAAACGTGCAAGCTGAGTACATGTCGCAATCAGACCAGCTTGTGCTCCATCGCGTACTTCACCAACTCCGCCAGCGAGTTGACCTTGAGCTTTTGCATCAACCGCGCCTTGTGCGTGCTGATGGTCTTGTTCGACAGCGCCAACTGCTGAGCGATGTCGTTGACGTTGGCCCCCTGGGCCAGGCGCTCGAACACCGAGAACTCACGCTCGGACAGCAGCGTATGCAGCGGTCGGGTTTCGGTCAGCCCCACCTCGAAGACCATGCGGTCGGCCAGGCTCGGGTCGATATAGCGCCCGCCCCCGGCAACCCGGCGTATCGCGGTGAGCAACAGGGCCGGGTCGCTGTCCTTGGTGGCATAGCCCGCCGCCCCGGCCTTCAGCGCCCGCGCGGCCATCTGCGCCTCGTCGTGCATAGACAGCATCAGGATCGCCGGTGGGTTGTTCAATGCCAGGATCCGCGGGATGGCCTCCAGGCCGTTCACCCCCGGCATGGAGATATCCAGCAGCACCACCTCGCAGGGAGTATGGCGCAGGGTCTCCAGCAACTGCTCGCCGTTGCCCGCCTCGCCGGCGACCTGCATGTCTTTGGCCAGGCCAATCAACTGCTTGATGCCCTCACGGACGATGGTGTGGTCTTCCGCCACCAGCACTCGAATCACGATCGTTCTCTCCTACGCCAAAGGAATCGCCACGCTCAGGCTGGTGCCTTCGCCGGGCTCGCTTTCCAGGGCCATGTCGCCGCCCAGCATCAGCACGCGCTCACGCACCCCCACCAGGCCGAACGAGGTCGGCCGGGCCGCATCGACGGCGAACCCCACGCCATCGTCGATGACCGTCATGCGCAACTGCCCGCCCTCCTCGACCAGGGCGATCTGCACGGTATGCGCCCGAGCATGGCGCATGACGTTGGTCAGCGCCTCCTGAAGGATGCGGAACAGGCCGATGGCCTTGGCATCGCTCAAGGGCGGCAGCTGCTCCGGGACCTCGACCAGGCAGGGGATCTGCGTGCGGGCCTCGAAACGCCGTGCCTGCCACTCGATGGCCGAGGCGATCCCGGCATCGAGAATCGGTGGACGCAACGCGGTGGCCACATCACGCACCAGCTGGAACAACTGGGCGATCAGGCGCTTCATGCTGGCCAGGCGCTCATGCAGCCCGGCATCCAGCTCGGCATAGGCCAGCTCGCACATCGACACTTCCAGTTTGAGCACCGTGAGCATCTGCCCGAGTTCGTCGTGCACCTCACGGGCGATGCGGGCCTTTTCCTCCTCGCGCACGCTTTCCAGATGCGCCGACAACTCTCGCAACTGCTCCTGGGAGGCGGCCAGGGCCAGCTCGGCCTGTTTGCCCTGGGTGATGTCCCAGACCACACCATCCCACACCATGCGCCCATCGGCCAGGCGCCGCGTGGTCGCCTTGATGTCGGCCCAGCGCTGTTCGCCCTGGCGGGTGAGGATGCGGCCTTGCCACGACCAGTCCCGGTCGCTGGCCAGGGCCAGGTCCTGGACCCGGTGATAATCGGGGCGGTCCTGGGGGTGGACCAGGTTGCGCAGCCCCATCTGCGGGTGCTGGATCGCCGCCGGGGTATAGCCGACCAGCGCCTCGCTGCCCTCGCTGATATAGGGGAACTCCGGATCGCCTTCGGCCGGGTCGCGTTCCAGGCGGAACACCAGCCCCGGCACGTTGCCGGCAATGCCCTTGAGCCGCGCCTCGCTTTCGCGCAACGCGGCCAGGTCGTGCTGGCGCTCGGTGACATCGGCGAGGAACACCACCAGGTACTCCGCATCGCGAAAACGCAGGAACGACAACGACAACTCGACCGGGAACAGACTGCCGTCGGCGCGTCGACACTGACTTTCGAACTGCTGCTCGCCGCCATCTCCGGTACGGGCGCGCTTCCACAGCTCCAGCCAACGATCCATCTTCAGGTTCGGTTCGATATCGACCAACGGCCGCTCCAGCAACGCCCCCTCGGAATAGCCCAGCATGCGTTCGGCGGCATGGTTGGCGTAGCGCACATGGCTGTCCCAGTTGACCCAGAGGATGCCCACCGTGCTCTGGTCGATGGAGAACTGGCTCAGGCGCAACGCCTCCTCGCGCACCTGACGCTCCACCAGGCTCTCGCGGGCAGCCAGCAAGCCCCGTTCCAGGCCGCGCTGCTGGCGACGCTGCCAGACCAGGGTAGCCAGGGCACACAGCAGCAGCAGGCCGAACAGCAAGGCGAGGTTCTGCCAGAAGCCGGCGGACTCGGAAAAGCGTGGGTACTTGGGCTGCAGCCAGCGCTGGTGCATTTGCTCCAAGGTCTTGGCCGGCAGGGCCTGCAAGGCGCGTTCGAGGATATCGGCGAGCACGGGCCAGTCTCGCCGCGAGCCAACTCGCAGCAACTGCGGCAAGCCGATATCGCCCACCACCGCCAGGTCGGCGAACTCCCCTTCACGGGAAAGCCGGCTAAGTTGCGCCTCATCCAGCACGGCGAAGCTGGCCTGACCGCCCAGCACCAGTTGCAGCGCCTCCCGCTCGTTGGGCACGCCCTGCAGGTTGAGATTGCCGTAATTGCTCCGCAGGTAGTCCGCCAGGGCACCAGGCATACGCACCGCCACCCGCTCGTTGGCGGTCAGCTTCTCCAGATCCACGGCCACCGCGCCGCTGCGCATCCCCACCATCAGTTGCGGCACACGCATGTAAGGGTCGCTGAACAGCCACAGCCGCAGGCTGGCGGGGGTCTGGGTCAGACCCGGGGCAAAATCGATCTCGCCCGCCTGCAACGCGTGCTCCAGCGCGGCCTGATCCGGGAAGCCGCGCCAGGTCAGGTCCAACCGTAATGCCTGGGACAAGGCGCCGACCAGTTCGACGTTGGCCCCGTAGAATTGCTGCAGACGACGGTCGAACTGAGCATAGGGCGCCTGCAACACGAGGCCGACGCGCAGGCCGCGGTGTTCGTCCAGCCACTGCTGCTGGGCCGGTTCCAGCACCACGGGTGGCGGCGCCTCCGGCTTTGCCAGGGCGATCAAGGGTAGACACAACCAGCCGATAACCCACAGGCAACGCACTCGCTTCATCTCTACGCTCGTCTTGGCAATGACGGCCGCCTGGCGTGGCCGTCGCGGGCAAATACCATTAGGCTGCCGGTATGATTCTGGCCTTGGATTGATCGATGTTCACACTTTATCGCACGACGCTGGCAATGTTCTGCCTGGCTTCGCTCCTGCCGCTCGGCGCTCAGGCCGCCGACGCCGAAGCACCGCAGGCCGCCGCCGAAGCGGCCGCCCCCGCTCCCCGACCACCGCTGCTCGAACGTAGCCAGGACGATGCCCTGGCCCTCGAGCGCCAGGTGCCCAAGGCCGAGCAACAGACCTTGCAGGCCAATGGCGAGAACTTCCTGGCGCTGTGGAAACCGGCCAACGACAGCGATCCGCAAGGCGCGGTGATCATCGTTCCCGGTGCCGGCGAAAGTGCCGACTGGCCAACCACCGTCGGCCCGCTGCGCCGTGGTTTCCCCGATGTCGGCTGGAGCACCCTGAGCCTCAGCCTGCCCGACCTGCTGGCAGAGCGCCCGCAGGCCCGGGTTGAAGCCAAGCCGGTGGTCGAACCGAAAAAGGAAGAAGGCGAGTCGGCTCCGGCCAAGGACACGCCAGCCGATGCCAACGCCAACGTGGCCCAGGCCACCGCCCCCGAGGTGGACGCGGCCGACAGCACCGACGCGGTAGAGGCTGACGAACATACCAGCGAGGAGGATGCCGAACGCATCTTCGCCCGCCTCGACGCCGCCGTGGCCTATGCCCAGCAGCAGAAAGCGCGCAGCATCGTGCTGCTGGGCAACGGCAGTGGCGCGTACTGGGCCGCACGCTACCTCAGCGAGAAACAGCCTCCCCAGGTACAGAAGCTGGTGATGGTCGCCGCACAGACGCCGGCGCGGGTGGAGCACGACCTGCTGAGCCTGACGCCGACCCTGAAAGTGCCGACGGTGGACCTGTACTACACAACCCGAACCCAGGATCGGCTGGCCGCCCAACAGCGCCTGCAAGCCAGCAAGCGAGAGAAAAACAGCCAGTACCGACAGCTGTCGCTGATGGTCGTGCCGGGCAACAAGGCCGCCGAGCAGGAGCAATTGCTGCGCCGGGTGCGCGGCTGGCTGAAGCCCAAGGAAGAGTGAGGCGTATCGCGGGACAAGCCAACTCCAACAACGTGGGAGCGGACTTGCCCCGCGATGGCAAACCTAAAGCCCGCGCCGCTTGCGAATCATGGCATAGGCCTGATGCAACTCGCGGGTATGCTCGGTCGCCTCGCGCACCTTGGCCTCACTGGCACCGCTGCCCACCAGCTTGTCCGGGTGGTGTCGGCTGAGTAACCGCCGGTAGGCCTGCTTGACCTTGTCCGCTTCGGTATCCGGCTCCACCCCCAGCAGCCTCAACGCCGCCGCATAGGTCATGGCCCCGCCTTCGATCGCCGATTTGCGTGGTTCATATTCCAGCGACATGGCCTGCACCTGGTTGCGACTGAGCCCCAGTTGCTGCCCCCAGCCCAGCAACAGGTCACGCTCCTGGCGACCAGCCTTGCCATCGGCCCAGACCATCCGCCAACAGGCACGCAGGGTGCCCTCGGCACCGTGAGGCTGCAGCTTGATCCGCCGCAGGTAGTGCCCCAGCCGGCCCTTGCCCGACTTGCCGCGATTGAACGCGGCAATCGCCCGCATACGCGCGGGCTCCGCCAGGTCCAGACGCGACATTTCCTGACGCGCCTGCTGAATATGCCCCTCGACCACCCGGCCGTCGCTCTTGGCCAGGCGTCCGAGCAGGACGAACAACAGTTCCTCGTCACGCAGCGCCGGCCGCCCGCCCAGGCGCTCGCGCACATCCTCCCAACCCTGCAGTCGCAGGCGCCGATCCATGGCCTGTCCCAGCAACGCCCCCAGCAATGCACCCGGAATGCTGGCCACGGCGAAACCGGCACCAGCACCAATCACTGTGCTCGGCCACCACATGTCAGGTACGCCCTCCGATCAGGCGCTCGACATCGGCCAGGCGCTCGAGGGTGCCGACATCGATCCAGTAGCCACGATAGTGCTCACCACTCACCCGCCCTTCGGCCATGGCCTTGCGCAGCAGGGGCGCCAACTTGAACGCGCCGGGCTGGCAGCCTTCGAACAGCGCCGGATCCAGCACCGAGATGCCGCTGAAAGTCAGCGTTCCCGCTGCTTCGTCACCATCGCTCACCTGGCCATCCACCAGGCGGAAGTCGCCACGGCCGTGATGACCGGGATTGTCCACCAGCACCAGGTGCGCAAGCCCTTGCATGGGAGCATTCAGGCCAGCGAAGTCGTAGTCGGTCCAGACGTCACCGTTGACCAGCAGGAATGGCGCATCCCCCAGCAACGGCAACGCCTTGAAGATCCCGCCACCGGTTTCCAGTGGCTCGCCCTCCGGCGAGTAGCGGATGCGCAGGCCGAAGCGGCTACCATCGCCCAGGTGGTCCTCGATCTGCTGGCCGAGCCAGGCGTGATTGATGACCACTTCGCGGATACCGGCGCGGACCAGCGCCTCGAGGTGGTATTCGATCAGCGGCTTGCCGGCGGCGGGCACCAGCGGTTTGGGCGTATGCAGGGTCAGCGGGCGCATGCGCTCGCCCTTGCCTGCCGCCAGGATCATCGCCTTCATGGACGCGCCTCACCCTTGAGCTCGGCAATCAGTTGCCCCAGCTCGACCAGTTCGGGACGGCGGGCGATCACCTCATCTATATAGGCGAAGAAGCGCGGCACATCGGTGAGATAGCGCGGCTTGCCGTCACGGTGGCAGATGCGGGCGAAGATACCGATGACCTTGAGGTGACGCTGCACGCCCATCAGGTCGCTGGCACGCTGGAACGCCTCGAACTCAGGCTGTACCGGGATACCGGCGGCGCGGGCCTTTTCCCAATAACCACGCAGCCAGCCTTCCACGCGCGGCTGCGGCCAGCTGAGGAAGGCGTCCTTGAACAGGCAGGTGATGTCGTAGGTGACCGGACCGTAGACGGCATCCTGGAAGTCCAGCACGCCTGGATTGGGGGCACTCTGCATCAGGTTGCGCGGCATGTAGTCGCGGTGCACCAGCACCTTGGGCTGGGCCAGGGCACTGTTGATCAGCACCTGGCTGACCCGTTGCCAGGCGGCCTGCTGCGCTTCGCTGAAGTTCAGACCAAGCTCGCGGCCCACGTACCACTCGGGGAACAGCTCCACCTCGCGGCGCAACAGGGCAACGTCGTAGCTGGGCAGCGGCGCGTCCATCGGCAGGCGCTGGAACGCCAGCAGCGCATCGATGGCATCGGCGAACAGTGCGTCGGCGTTATCCGAATCAATGATGTCCAGGTATGTCTGGCGACCCAGATCGCCCAGCAGCAGGAAACCACGCTCCAGGTCCTGGGCATGAATGACCGGCACGTGCACGCCCGCCGTGGCCAGCAGGTGGTCGATTTCGACGAACGGACGGCAGTTCTCCTGCGGCGGCGGCGCATCCATGATCACGAAGCTGTGGCCGGCGCCCTCCCAGCGGAAATAACGGCGGAAACTCGCATCGCTGCTGGCGGCGGTCAGACTGCCGGTGGGCACTTCGCCCCAGGCGTTGCTACGGAACAGGCTCTCCAGTTGCCCGGCGAGCCAGGCGGTCAGTTGTTGCAGGCGTACATCGTGATCGGGCATTACGAGGGTTCTCCGACGGCCCTAGCCGTCAAGCGGGTCATGCTTTATTATCCAGCATCTTTTTCAGACCATCGAGAGGCGTGCGGCCCCCACACGCGGGCAGATGGCACGCAGGAAGCCCGGACTAATAAGATGGCATTGAAATCCCCCGCGTTTCGTAGGAAGTTTCCGTTGTTGGTGACTGGCGGTCTGCTGGCCCTGCAACCCCTGGCCACGTCGTACGTGGTGGCGGCCGAGCAGTTCGACTGCCAAGTGTCCGCCGCCGGTGGCTGGGACTGCAAGCCCAAGACCTCCGCCAACCTGCCTCCGCGCCCGGTTCATCCGGGTGCTGCCGCTGCCAGCTCGGGTGCCGAAGCGCCTGGCGAAGCCGCCGCGACCGAGGCCGAGAAGCCGATGCTGGTCACCGAGGCCAAGGGCCGCGGCTTGAAATCGCGCAGCGAAGACTACAGCCACCTGGACTGGGTCCCGCGCGAGAAGCTCACCGCTGCGCAGCTGGCCGAGACCGGCCCGTATTGCGGCGGCGCCTACATCGAGCCGACCCGCCCGGGCATGAACGACTCCACGCCCAAGGACGAGTCGCCCACCTACATCAACGCCAAGGTCTCCAAGTACCAGCAGGAGCAGCAGATCGCCACCCTCGCCGGTGACGTGGTCATGCGCCAGGGCAGCATGCAGGCGGAGGCCGACGAAGCCAACCTGTACCAGGCCGAGAACCGTGGCGAGCTCAAGGGCAACGTCAAGATCCGCGACAACGGCTCGCTGGTGGTCGGCGACGAGGCGCAGATCCAGCTCGACACCGGCGAAGCCCGGGTCGACAACGCCGAATACGTGATGCACAAGTCGCACATCCGCGGCAACGCGCTGTACGCCAAGCGCGCCGAGAACGCCATCATCCGCCTCAAGGACGGTACCTATACCACCTGTGAGCCGGGCAGCAACGCGTGGCAGCTCAAGGGCAACAACATCACCCTTAACCCGGCCACCGGCTTCGGCACCGCGACCAACGTGACGCTGCGGGTCAAGGATTTCCCGGTGTTCTACACACCGTACATCTACTTCCCGATCGACGACCGTCGCCAGTCCGGCTTCCTGCCGCCGTCGTTCAGCTCCAGCAGCGACACCGGCTTCATGCTGGTCACGCCGTACTACTTCAACCTGGCGCCTAACTACGACGCCACGTTGTACCCGCGCTACATGGCCAAGCGCGGCATGCTGATGGAAGGCGAGTTCCGCTACCTGACCAAGTCCAGCGAAGGCCAGTTCGGCGGCGGTTTCCTGAGCGATCAGGACGACGACCGCGAGAAGCAGACGGACTACAAGAAAGACCGCTGGATGGTCAACTGGCAGCACAAGGGTGGCCTGGACGAGCGCGTGATGACCGAGGTGGACTACACCGACATCAGCGATCCGTTCTACTTCCAGGACCTGGAAACCGACCAGATCGGCGTCCAGAGCCGGGACATCCTGAACCAGCGCGGCACACTGACCTACCGGGGCGACAGCTATACCGCACGCCTGAACGTGCATGCCTACGAGATGGCGACCATCTCGCAGATCACCCCGTACGACAAGCTGCCGCAGGTCACCTTCAATGGCATGCTGCCGTTCCACCCGGGCGGCTTCGATCTGAGCTACGAGACCGAGGCCGTGCGCTTCGACCGTGACCTGAAGAACGATTTCGTACGGGACAAGGACGGCAATCCGGACACTTCCGCAGGTGGTATTCCTGGCCGTCGCCTGGACGACAACGTTTCCGGTATCGCTCGCGCCAACGGCACCCGCCTCAACTTCGCCCCGGCGATCAGCCTGCCGATGCAAGCCAGCTATGGCTTCGTCACGCCGAAGTTGAAGTACGTCTACACCAACTACGACCTGGACCTGGATAGCCAAGGCAAGGCTCAGGCTATCGCGCAGTCGGCGAAACCCGCCTACGGCAGCTACAGCAGCTCGTTGAACCGCGACATTCCGGTCTTCAGTGTCGACAGCGGCCTGTACTTCGACCGCAAAACCCAGCTGTTCGGTACAAACTACCGCCAGACCCTCGAACCGCGACTGTTCTACCTCTATGTTCCGTACAAGGATCAGAAAGACATTCCACTGTTCGACACGGGCGAGAACACGTTCAACTATGCCTCGCTGTTCCGCGACAATCGCTTCAGTGGCACCGACCGCATCGGCGACGAGAACAAGATGTCGCTGGGCGTGACCAACCGCTGGATCGAGGACAACGGCTTCCAGCGCCAGCGTTTCAGCATCGGTCAGGCGTTCTACTTCAAGGATCGCAAGGTCCAGCTTCCTGGCATCGACTATCGCACCCGCGCGGACAGCAAATCGGATGTCTCGCCGTACGCACTGGAGTACGAGTACGCCTTCAACCGCGACTGGCGCTTCAACTCGGACTTCAACTGGGATCCGGACAGCCGCAGCACCCGCTCGGGCAGCGCGATGTTCCACTACCAGCCTGAAGACAATCCGAACAAGGTCGTCAACCTTGGCTATCGCTATCGCAACGACCTGATCACCTACGATTCGGCGACTGGCCTCTGGAAAGTCGGTGGTGGTGACTATGGCACCCCGGGCGATCCGAACTACATCAAGGACTACTACAAGATCCAGCAGCACGATTTCTCGGTCATCTGGCCGATCGTGCCGCAGTGGAGCGTGATCGGTCGCTGGCAGCATGACTACAACCGCAACCGTACCCTGGAAGCGATGGGTGGTTTCGAATACGACAACTGCTGCTGGAAACTGCGTCTGATCAACCGCTACTGGATCGACTACGACGACTTCAGCCAAGCCGTCCCGAACAACGAGAAGGGCGACCACGGCATCTTCCTGCAGATCGTGCTCAAAGGGCTCGGTGGTGTAGTCGGCAACAAGGTCGAATCGTTCCTGGACCAAGGCATTCAAGGTTACCGTACACGTGAAGAGCAAGCTTATTGATCGTCTGCGCCCGCTGATGCTGGGCGCCGCAATGCTGAGTGGCGCGGTGCATGCCGCGGTACAACCCATCGACCGCATCGTGGCCACCGTCGACAACGACGTGGTCATGCAGAGCCAGCTGGACCAGCGCGTGCGCGAAGTGCAGCAGACCATCGCCAAGCGTGGCGGTGGCGTGCCGCCTGCCGCCGCCCTGCAGCAGCAGGTACTGGAGCGTCTGATCGTCGAAAACCTGCAACTGCAGATCGGCGAGCGCTCGGGCATCCGCATCACCGACGAAGAGCTGAACCAGGCCGTCGGCACCATTGCCCAGCGCAATGGCATGTCGCTGGAGCAGTTCCGCGCCGCCCTGGCCCACGACGGCCTGTCGTACGACGATGCCCGCGAGCAGATCAAGCGCGAGATGGTCATCAGCCGCGTGCGCCAGCGTCGCGTGGCCGAGCGTATCCAGGTGTCCGAGCAGGAAGTGAAGAACTTCCTCAACTCGGACCTGGGCAAGATGCAGATGTCGGAAGAGTACCGCCTGGCCAACATCCTCATCCCGACGCCGGAAGGCGCCAACTCGGAAGCCATCCAGGCCGCCGCCCGCCAGGTCGGCGATGTCTACCAGCAACTCCGGCAGGGCAAGGACTTCGGCCAGATGGCCATTGAACGCTCCGCCAGCGAGAACGCCCTGGAAGGCGGCGAGATGGGCTGGCGCAAGGCCGGCCAGCTGCCACCTGACTTCGCCAAGATGCTCAGCAGCATGGCCATTGGCGATATCACCCAGCCGATCCGCATCCCCAACGGCTTCATCATCCTCAAGCTCGAGGAGAAGCGTGGCGGCAGCGAGAGCATCCTGCGCGACGAAGTACACGTGCGCCACATCCTGATCAAGCCGAGCGAGATCCGCAGCGAAGCCGCCACCGAGCAGCTGGCCGAGCGTCTGTACGACCGGATCCAGAACGGTGAAGACTTCGCCGAACTGGCGAAAAGCTTCTCGGAAGACCCGGGCTCCGCGCTCAACGGCGGCGACCTCAACTGGGTCGACCCGAACAGCCTGGTACCAGAGTTCCGCGAGCAGATGGCCAGCGCTCAGCAAGGCGTGGTGACCAAGCCGTTCAAGACCCAGTATGGCTGGCATGTGCTGGAAGTCCTGGGCCGCCGCGCCACCGACAGCACCGAGCAGGCGCGCGAGCAGCAGGCCATGAACGTCCTGCGCAACCGCAAGTACGACGAAGAGCTGCAGAACTGGCTGCGCCAGATCCGCGACGAAGCCTACGTTGAAATCAAGCTGCCTGGCGCCGACCAGGCCGCGCAGTGAAGCCCCAGCGCTTCGCCGTCACGCCCGGTGAGCCGGCCGGCATAGGTCCCGACCTGTGCCTGCTGCTCGCCGCCGAGGCCCAGCCCCACCCCCTGATTGCCATCACCAGCCGTGACCTGCTCGCCGAGCGGGCCGCGCAGCTGGGGCTGGCCGTCAGCCTGGTGCCCGTCACCCCCGACAGTTTCCCCAGCCTGCCAGCGCCCGCCGGCAGCCTGTACGTCTGGGACACGCCGCTGGCCAACCCGGTGGTGGCCGGACAGCTGGACAAGGCCAACGCCGCCTTCGTCCTGGAGACGCTGACCCGGGCCGGCCAGGGCTGCCTCGACGGGCAGTTCGCCGGGATGATCACCGCCCCCGTGCACAAGGGTGTGATCAACGAGAGCGGGATCGCCTTCTCCGGGCACACCGAATTCCTCGCCGACCTCACCCACACCGCGCAAGTGGTGATGATGCTGGCCACCCGAGGATTACGCGTGGCCCTGGTGACCACCCACCTGCCCCTGCGCGATATTGCCGACGCCATTACCGGCGAACGCCTGGAGCGCGTCACCCGCATCCTGCATGCGGACATGCGCGACAAGTTCGGCATCGCCAACCCACGCATCCTGGTCTGCGGACTCAACCCGCATGCCGGAGAAGGCGGCCACCTGGGCCGCGAAGAAATCGACATCATCGAGCCGGCGCTACAGCGCCTGCGCGCCGAAGGCATGGACCTGCACGGTCCGCTGCCGGCCGACACCCTGTTTACCCCCAAATATCTGGAGCACTGCGACGCGGTGCTGGCGATGTACCACGACCAAGGCCTGCCCGTACTCAAGTACAAGGGCTTCGGCGCCGCGGTCAACGTGACGCTGGGCCTGCCGATCATCCGTACCTCGGTCGACCACGGCACCGCCCTGGACCTGGCCGGCACCGGCCGGATCGACACCGGCAGCCTGCGCGTCGCCCTGGAAACCGCCTACCAGATGGCCGAGAACCGACCATGACCGAGCATTACCAACACCGGGCGCGCAAGCGCTTCGGCCAGAACTTCCTGCACGACGCCGGAATCATTGACCGCATCCTGCGGGCGATCAACGCCAAGGCCGGCGAACACCTGCTGGAGATCGGCCCGGGCCAGGGCGCCCTGACCGAGGGCCTGCTGGGCAGCGGCGCACAGCTGGACGTGGTGGAGCTGGACAAGGACCTGGTGCCGATCCTGCAACACAAGTTCGCCGGGCGCGACAACTTCCGCCTGCACCAGGGCGATGCCCTGAAGTTCGACTTCAACCAGCTGGGCGTGCCCGCGCGCAGCCTCAAGGTGGTCGGCAACCTGCCCTACAACATCTCCACCCCACTGATCTTCCACCTGCTCAGCCATGCCGGGTTGATCCGCGACATGCACTTCATGTTGCAAAAGGAAGTGGTCGAGCGCATGGCGGCCGGCCCGGGTGGCGGTGACTGGGGGCGCCTGTCGATCATGGTGCAGTACCACTGCCGGGTCGAACACCTGTTCAACGTTGGCCCCGGCGCCTTCAACCCGCCGCCGAAAGTGGACTCGGCCATCGTCCGGCTGGTGCCGCACGAAGTGCTGCCACACCCGGCCAAGGATGCGCGACTGCTGGAGCAGGTGGTACGCGAGGCGTTCAACCAGCGCCGCAAGACCCTGCGCAATACCATGAAGGGGCTACTCGACAGCGCGGCCATCGAAGCCGCCGGTGTCGATGGCAGCCTGCGTCCCGAGCAGCTGGACCTGGCCGCCTTCGTGCGGCTGGCTGACCAGTTGGCTGATCAGCAAGCCTGATTCCGCCTGTACTGACCTCTTCGCGGGCAAGCCCGCGAAGAAGCCGGCATTGGCTGATCAAATTCCCAAGACCCCACACCGCTGGCCCTCCCCCCTCTCAATGGCCTAGACTGCGTTATTGCGTCAGTTCGCCCAAGGCCCTTGCATGTCCGACCCCCGCTATCAGATCGACGTCAGCGTCGTGACCCGCTACCTCAAAGACCAATCCGACCCCGAAAGCAGCCGTTTCGCCTTCGCCTACACCATTACCGTGCAGAACAACGGCACGGTCACGGCCAAGCTGATGTCCCGCCACTGGCTGATCACCAACGGTGACGGCGAGGTCGAAGAAGTGCGCGGCGCCGGCGTGATCGGCCAACAGCCGCTGATCGAGCCCGGCCAGAGCCATACCTACAGCAGCGGCGCGGTCATCAGTACCCGCGTCGGCACCATGCAGGGCAGCTACCAGATGTTCGCCGAAGACGGCAAACGCTTCGACGCCACGATCGCTCCGTTCCGCCTGGCCGTGCCCGGGGCCCTGCACTGATGGCCACCTACGCGGTCGGCGACCTGCAAGGCTGCCTGCAACCGCTCAAGTGCCTGCTCGAACGCGTGCGCTTCAACCCGGCAGTCGACCGCCTGTGGCTGGTGGGCGACCTGGTCAACCGCGGCCCCGAGTCCCTCGAGACCCTGCGTTACCTGTATTCGATCCGCCATGCGCTGGTCTGCGTGCTGGGCAATCACGACCTGCACCTGCTGGCGGCCTGGCACAACGTCGAGCGCCTGAAGAAAAGCGACACCCTGCGCGAAATCATCGAAGCCCCGGACGCCGACCAGCTGTTCGACTGGCTGCGCCAGCAGAAGCTGCTGCACTACGACGAGACCCGCGGCATCGTCATGGTCCATGCCGGCATCCCGCCGCAATGGACCCTGGGCAAGGCGCTGGAGCTGGCGGCCGAGGTCGAGGAAGTGCTGCGCGACGACGGTCGTCTGAAGCTGTACCTGGACGGCATGTACGGCAACGAGCCGAACAAGTGGAGCAAGGACCTGGCCGGCGTCGAGCGCCTGCGGGTGATCACCAACTACTTCACCCGCATGCGCTTCTGCACCGCCGCCGGCAAGCTCGACCTCAAGACCAAGGAAGGCGCCGACAGCGCTCCCAAGGGCTACAAGCCGTGGTTTGCCCACCCGGACCGCCGCTCCCGCCATGTAAAGATCATCTTCGGCCACTGGGCCGCCCTCGAAGGTCGCGTTGATGCGCCCGGCGTGATCGCCCTGGACACCGGCTGCGTCTGGGGTGGCGCGATGACCCTGTACAATGTCGACAGTGGCGAATTCCACCGCTGCGACTGCACCCGCGAGGGCACCCCGCGCCCGCCGGCTCCACTCAACGAACACCCCTGAAGGAACCGCACCCATGAGCGAATTCAAGCGCATTACCCCCGAGCAAGCCCTCGCCCTGCGTGCGCAAGGCGCGGTCGTGGTCGACATTCGCGACCCGCAGGCCTTTGCCGCCGGGCACATCGCCGGCGCCACTCATCTGGATAATCACTCGGTTGCCGATTTCATCCGCAACGCCGACCTGGACGCGCCTACACTGGTTGTCTGCTACCACGGCAATTCCAGCCAGAGCGCCGCCGCCTACCTGGTCGGCCAGGGCTTCTCCAACGTCTACAGCATCGATGGTGGCTTCGAGCTGTGGCGCAACACCTACCCGGCGGAAACCGCCCAGGGCAGCGCCGAATAATTTTTTCATTTTTCCTCCAGCCCGCGCTTGGCGCGGGCTTGCGCCCGACCTGACGAACGGTCGCAGGCGTCTTCTCGGCTCCCCGCCCTTGACCTTGCGTATAACCAACTATCCTTAAGCCCAGGCCATCCAAAAAAGGGGAGAGCCGGTACACCGGCGTGCGGGTCATCGGTAGCGTTCCAAGGTGTTCTGGGGGGTATACAGCAATCGGCGAGCCCGGTTGCATGCCAGCATCAGCTGACTGATCCGGCGTCGTCTCCATGTATCGAGCGAGGTGACGTCATGAGCATTTTTAGCCACTTCCAACAACGTTTCGAGTCCACCCGCCAGGAAGAACTTTCGCTGCAGGAGTACCTCGAGCTGTGCAAGGGGGATCGCAGCGCCTATGCCTCGGCGGCCGAGCGGCTGTTGCTGGCCATCGGCGAACCAGAGCTGATCGACACCTCAAGCAACTCCAGGCTGTCGCGGATCTTCTCCAATAAGGTGATCCGCCGCTATCCGGCCTTTGCCGACTTCCATGGCATGGAAGAGTGCATCGACCAGATCGTCTCCTACTTCCGCCACGCCGCCCAAGGCCTGGAAGAGAAGAAACAGATCCTCTACCTGCTGGGCCCGGTGGGCGGCGGTAAATCGTCGCTGGCCGAGAAACTCAAGCAGCTGATGGAAAAGGTCCCGTTCTACGCCATCAAGGGCTCGCCGGTGTTCGAATCGCCCCTGGGCCTGTTCAATGCCGCAGAGGACGGCCAGATCCTCGAAGAGGAATACGGCATCTCGCGCCGCTACCTCAACACCATCATGTCGCCCTGGGCCACCAAGCGCCTGCAGGAGTTCGGCGGCGACATCAGCAAGTTCAGGGTGGTCAAGCTCTACCCGTCCATCCTCAACCAGATCGCCATCGCCAAGACCGAGCCGGGCGATGAGAACAACCAGGACATCTCGGCCCTGGTGGGCAAGGTGGATATCCGCAAGCTCGAGGAATTCCCGCAGAACGACGCCGACGCCTACAGTTATTCGGGCGCGCTGTGCCGGGCCAACCAGGGCCTGATGGAATTCGTCGAGATGTTCAAGGCGCCGATCAAGGTCCTGCACCCCTTGCTCACCGCGACCCAGGAAGGCAACTACAACAGCACCGAGGGGCTGGGCGCGATCCCCTACTCCGGGATCCTGCTGGCCCACTCCAACGAATCGGAGTGGCACACCTTCCGCAACAACAAGAACAACGAGGCCTTCATCGACCGGATCTACATCGTCAAGGTGCCGTACTGCCTGCGCGTCAGCGACGAGATCAAGATCTACGACAAGCTGCTGATCAACAGCTCCCTGGCCAAGGCGCACTGCGCGCCTGACACACTGAAGATGCTGGCCCAGTTCACCGTGCTCTCGCGCCTTAAAGAGCCCGAGAACTCCAACATCTACTCGAAGATGCGCGTGTACGACGGCGAAAACCTCAAGGATACCGACCCGAAAGCCAAGTCGATCCAGGAGTACCGCGACGCCGCGGGCGTCGACGAGGGCATGAACGGCCTGTCGACCCGCTTCGCTTTCAAGATCCTCTCCAAGGTGTTCAACTTCGACCCTCACGAAGTGGCGGCCAACCCGGTGCACCTGTTGTATGTGCTGGAGCAGCAGATCGAGCAAGAGCAGTTCCCGGCCGAGGTGCGCGAGCGCTACCTGCGCTACCTGAAGGAATACCTGGCGCCGCGCTACATCGAGTTCATCGGCAAGGAAATCCAGACCGCCTACCTGGAGTCCTACAGCGAATACGGCCAGAACATCTTCGACCGCTACGTGCTGTACGCCGACTTCTGGATCCAGGACCAGGAATACCGCGACCCGGAAACCGGCGAGATCCTCAACCGCATCGCCCTCAACGAGGAGCTGGAGAAGATCGAGAAACCGGCCGGTATCAGCAATCCGAAGGACTTCCGCAACGAGATCGTCAACTTCGTGCTGCGCGCCCGGGCCAACAACAACGGCAAGAACCCTAGCTGGCTCAGCTACGAGAAGCTGCGGGTGGTGATCGAGAAGAAAATGTTCTCCAACACCGAGGACCTGCTGCCGGTCATCAGCTTCAACGCCAAGGCCAGCAAGGAGGATCAACAGAAGCACAACGACTTCGTCACCCGGATGGTGGAGCGTGGCTACACCGACAAGCAGGTTCGACTGCTGTCGGAATGGTACCTGCGGGTCAGGAAATCGCAATAAAGCGACATGCTACACGCCGCGCGTCCGAGGCTGGCCTTGCCGGCCCGGACGGCGGCGGCTGCTTTTACGTGCAGCTCGTAGCTTGAAGCGTGCAGCTGTTCCCAGCTACCGGAGGGACCATGAGCTACGTAATCGACCGACGCCTGAACGGCAAGAACAAGAGCACGGTCAACCGCCAGCGCTTCCTGCGGCGTTACCGTGAACACATCAAGAAGGCCGTCGAAGAGGCCGTGAGTCGCCGCTCCATCATGGACATGGAGCATGGCGAACAGATCAGCATCCCGGGTCGCGACATCGACGAACCCGTGCTGCACCACGGTCGCGGCGGCAAGCAGACCATCGTCCACCCCGGCAACAAGGAGTTCACCGCCGGCGAACACATCGCCCGGCCACAAGGTGGTGGCGGTGGCGGTGGCCGCGGCAAGGCCGGCAACTCCGGCGAGGGCATGGACGACTTCGTGTTCCAGATCACCCAGGAAGAATTCCTCGAATTCATGTTCGAGGACTTGGAGCTGCCCAACCTGGTCAAGCGTCACCTGACCGGGGCCGACACCTTCAAGACCGTGCGCGCAGGCATTGCCAACGAGGGCAACCCGTCGCGCATCAACATCGTCCGCACCCTGCGCTCGGCCCATGCCCGGCGCATCGCCCTGACCGGAAGCAGCCGCGCCCTGTTGCGCGAGGCGCAAAAGGAACTGGACCGGCTCAAGGTCGAGGAGCCGGACAACTTCACCGACATCCAGGACACCGAGACCGAGATCGAACGCCTCAAGGCGCGCATCAACCGCCTGCCGTTCCTCGACACCTTCGACCTCAAGTACAACCTGCTGGTCAAGCAGCCCAACCCCAGCTCCAAGGCGGTGATGTTCTGCCTGATGGACGTGTCCGGCTCCATGACCCAGGCTACCAAGGACATCGCCAAGCGCTTCTTCATCCTGCTGTACCTGTTCCTCAAGCGGAACTACGACCGCATCGAGGTGGTGTTCATCCGCCACCACACCAGCGCCCGCGAAGTGGACGAGGAAGAGTTCTTCTACTCCCGCGAGACCGGCGGCACCATCGTCTCCAGCGCGCTCAAGCTGATGCAGGAGATCATGGCCGAGCGCTACCCGGCCAGCGACTGGAACATCTACGCCGCCCAGGCCTCGGACGGCGACAACTGGAACGACGACTCGCCGATCTGCCGCGACATCCTCGCCAACCAGATCATGCAGCACGTGCAGTACTACACTTACGTCGAGATCACACCACGCGAACACCAGGCGCTGTGGTACGAGTACGAGCGCATCGGCGAGGCGTTCCCCGACACCTTCGCCCAGCAGCAGTTGGTATCGGCCGGCGACATCTACCCGGTCTTTCGTGAACTCTTCCAGCGCAGGTTAGCCACATGACCGCCAGAGAGCAGAGACGCCAGCCCATTTCCACCGGCTCCGAATGGACGTTCGAGCTGATCCAGACCTACGACCGCGAGATCAGTCGCCTAGCCGCCCGCTACGCCCTGGACACCTACCCCAACCAGATCGAAGTGATCACCGCCGAGCAGATGATGGACGCCTACGCCTCGGTGGGCATGCCGCTGGGCTATCACCACTGGTCCTACGGCAAGCAGTTCCTCAGTACCGAGAAGTCCTATAGCCGTGGCCAGATGGGCCTGGCCTACGAGATCGTGATCAACTCCGATCCGTGCATCGCCTACCTGATGGAAGAGAACACCATGTGCATGCAGGCACTGGTGATCGCCCACGCCTGTTACGGCCACAACAGCTTCTTCAAGGGCAACTACCTGTTCCGCACCTGGACCGATGCCAGCTCGATCATCGACTACCTGGTGTTCGCCAAGCAGTACATCGCCCAATGCGAGGAGCGCCACGGCATCGATGCCGTCGAGGACCTGATCGACTCCTGCCACGCCCTGATGAACTACGGCGTGGACCGCTACAAGCGCCCCTACCCCATCTCCGCCGAGGAAGAGCGGCGCCGGCAGAAGGAGCGTGAGGAACACCTGCAACGGCAGATCAACGACCTCTGGCGCACCATCCCCAAGGGCGCCGAAAAAGGCGGCGAGAGAGACGACGCGCGCTTCCCGGCCGAACCCCAGGAGAACATCCTCTACTTCATCGAGAAGCACGCCCCGCTACTGGAGCCCTGGCAGCGCGAAGTGGTGCGCATCGTGCGCAAGATCGCTCAGTATTTCTACCCGCAGCGCCAGACCCAGGTGATGAACGAAGGCTGGGCGACGTTCTGGCACTACACCCTGATGAACGACCTCTACGACGAGGGGCTGATCACCGAAGGCTTCATGATGGAGTTCCTGCAGTCGCACACCAGCGTGGTGTTCCAGCCAGGCTTCGACAGCCCGTATTACAGCGGCATCAACCCCTATGCCCTGGGCTTTGCCATGTACACCGACATCCGCCGCATGTGCGAACACCCTACCGAGGAGGATCGCCGCTGGTTCCCGGATATCGCTGGCAGCGACTGGCTGTCGACGATCAAGTTCGCCATGAGCAGCTTCAAGGATGAAAGCTTCATCCTGCAGTACCTGTCACCCAAGGTGATGCGTGATCTCAAGCTATTCAGCATCCTCGACGACGACCAGCGCGACGACCTGCTGGTGCCGGCGATTCATGACGAGGACGGCTACCGTACCATCCGCGAGCAACTGGCCGCGCAGTACAACCTGGGCAACCGCGAGCCCAACGTGCAGATCTGGAGCATCGACCGGCGTGGCGACCGCTCGCTGACCTTGCGCCACCAGCAGCACAACCGCAAACCCCTGGGCGATTCCACCGAGGAGGTGCTCAAGCACCTGCACCGCCTGTGGGGCTTCGACATCCACCTGGAGACCGTGCAGGGCGACCAGGTGATGAAGACCCACCACATGCCACCGCGCAGCGAGCACAGCGAGGCCGGCGACTACGGGCGCATGGACCTGGCCGTGGTGCACCACCTCTAGCCATCACCCACCTCCATGGCTGCCGACAAGGTATCCTGTCGGCAGAAATGGAGGTTTCACATGCAGATCTACAAGGTTGGCGGCGCCGTGCGCGACCGCCTGCTCGGTCGTCCGGTCAGCGACGTCGACTGGCTGGTGGTTGGCGCCACCGTCGAACAGATGCAAGCCCAGGGATTCCGTCCGGTCGGGGCCGATTTCCCGGTGTTCCTGCACCCAAAGACCGGTGAGGAATATGCCCTGGCCCGTACCGAGCGCAAGAGCGGTCGTGGTTATGGCGGTTTCACCTTTCACGCCAGCCCCGAGGTCACCCTCGAAGAAGACCTGGTGCGTCGCGACCTGACCATCAATGCCATGGCCGAGGACGAACACGGCGCGCTGCACGATCCCTATCACGGCAAGGTCGATCTCGAACAACGGCTCCTGCGCCATGTTTCCCCGGCGTTCGCCGAAGATCCGTTGCGAGTGCTGCGTGTTGCCCGCTTTGCGGCGCGCTATGCACCTCTGGGTTTCAAGGTTGCCGATGAAACCCTGGCTCTCATGCGCCAGATCGCCGAGTCGGGGGAGCTGCAGGCACTGACGGCCGAGCGTAGCTGGAAGGAGATCGAACGGGCATTGATGGAAAGCGAGCCCCAGGTGTTCATCGAGGTGCTGCGCAGATGCGGCGCGCTGAACGAGCTGATGCCAGAGCTGGAGCACGGCGCCGATACACTGGCTGCGCTGCACCAGGCGGCCAGGCACCAGCAATCACTGCCGGTGCGCTGGGCGTGCCTGCTACGCGGATTGGAACCAACGGCGATCAAAGCACTCAACCAGCGCTTCAAGGTCCCACGCGAATGCCAGGAACTGGCGGTGCTGGTGGGGGAGTTCGCCGAACAGGCCGATCAAGCTCTGGCACTAGAGCCGACAAGCCTGCTGGAAATGCTGCAGAAGTTCGATGTGTACCGTCGGCCGCAGCGCTTCGAAGACTTCATTGCCGCGTGTGAAATGGCGGCAGTGGACTCGAGTTATCCACAAGGCAGGTATCTGCGCGATGCAGCTGCGGCGGCTCGGGCCGTGGATGTGAAGCCGCTTGTGCAACAGGGCCTGACCGGCCAAGCCCTGGGGGAAGCGCTGAAGGCGCAAAGGCTTGAGGCGCTGAAGGCCTACACGCAGCAGTGAACCCACGCGGGAAGCAAGTCCGATGGTGGGAGCGGGCTTGCCCCGCGATCGCAACAGCGGCTCAGAACTGCGTGAGCTGCAACCCACGCCACTCGAACGACACCGGCGCCAGTACCTGATCGATGCTCGCCTCTTCCCACAACTGCGCCATGGGCTTGCCGACCTCAGGGTGCACCCGCTGCGGCGCCAGCAAAGACAAGGGCCAGAGCACGAACGCGTTCTTCAGGATCTCCGCCCGCGGCAGCACCAGACCGTTGAAGGTGCCATGCAGGTCGTCGTACAGCAGCACGTCGATATCCAGCGGCAGGCCCTTGCGGTCGGGTGCGTAGCGACCATTGTCGGCTTCGATGAACTTCAGCCGGCGGTCCAGCTCCAGCAGCGGCAGGTCGGTCTTGCCGGTCACCACGAAGTTGATGAATGGCCCGCTCTTGATACCCACTGCCTGGCTTTCGAACGCCGGCGAGCAACGCATGTCGATGAGTATCGCAGCCAGGGCATCGAGCCCGGCGCACAGGTGCCGCTCGCGGTCAATGTTGCTGCCCAGCCCGAGATATACGGTACTCAGAGACATCCGCGCTCGATCTCCACGCCAACGCCGCCACGGGCCGCAGGCACCGCACCCGGCTTGGTCAGTTTCAGCCGCACCCATGGGATCTTGAACTCGTCCATCAGCACCGCCACCAGACGCTCGGCGAAGGTCTCCACCAGCTCGAAGCGCGCCTGCTCGGCAAAAGCCTGGACCCGCGCCGAGACACTGGCATAGTCCAGTGCCAGCGACAGGTCGTCACCGGCCGCCGCCGGGCGGTTGTCCCAAGCGAAACTCAGGTCCAGGCGCAGGCACTGGCGAATATCCCGCTCCCAGTCATAGGCACCGATGACGGTATCGACTTCCAGGCCTTCGATGAACACTCTGTCCAAGCACTTCTCTCCACAGCACGACAAGGGCGACGGGCGCCGTTAGAATCAGGGCGTCCTCGCCCGGAATAGTTAGCATGTTTTGGTCACTGGCGCTGCTTGCCTACCTGCTCGGCTCTCTGTCCTTCGCCATCGTCCTGAGCCGCCTCAGCGGCAGCCCCGACCCGCGCTCCAGCGGCTCGGGCAATGCCGGCGCGACCAACATGCTACGCCTGGCCGGCCGCAAACTGGCGATCCTGACGCTGCTGGGCGACCTGTGCAAGGGCATGTTGCCAGTACTGCTGGCCCGCCTGGCCGGGCTCGACCAGCAGGAACAGGCCTGGGTCGGCATCTGCGCGGTGCTCGGCCACCTGTTCCCGGTGTACTTCCGCTTCCAGGGCGGCAAGGGCGTGGCCACTGCCGCCGGCATGCTCATGGCGCTGTACTTTCCCGCCGCGCTACTGGCGATCGGCGCCTGGCTGCTGACCTTCTACCTCACCCGCACCAGCTCGCTGGCGGCCCTGATCGCCACGCCATTGACGCTACCATTGCTGGCCTGGCGCGAGCCCGAAGCGCTGCTGCCGATGACGGTGTTGACGATCCTGATCGTCTGGCGTCACCGCAATAACCTGCGCGACCTGTTCGCCGGGCGCGAACGCCATTTCTGAGGCGTGCGCATAAGCCCGGCGCCTCTCACACCGCCGGCAACTGCTCCATCGGCCAGCGCGCCTGCACGCTGATGGCCAGGTCCTGCTGCTGCCCGGCCAACAGGCGCTGGCAACCGGCGTAGGCGATCATCGCGCCGTTGTCGGTGCAGAACCGTGGACGTGCGTAATAGACGTTGCCCTTGATGCTGGCCAGCATCTCTTCCAGCGAAACGCGCAAGGCTTTGTTGGCGCTCACGCCACCGGCGATGACCAGGCGCTTGAGGCCGGTCTGCTTGAGCGCGCGCTTGCACTTGATGGTCAGAGTCTCCACCACCGCCTGCTGGAACGCCAGTGACACGTCGCAACGGGTTTGCTCGTTGTCGTCCCCGGCGTCGCGGCATTGCTGCCAGGTGTTCAGGGCGAAGGTCTTGAGGCCGCTGAAACTGAACTGCAGGCCTGGCCGATCGCACATCGGCCGCGGGAACACGAAACGCCCGGGCGTGCCTTGCTCGGCCAGACGGGCGATCTCGGGGCCGCCCGGATAATTGAGGCCGATCAGCTTGGCGGTCTTGTCGAAAGCTTCGCCAGCGGCGTCGTCCAGGCTCTCGCCCAGCAGCGCGTACTGGCCGATACCATCGACCCGCACCAGTTGGGTGTGGCCGCCCGACACCAACAAAGCGACGAACGGAAACCCCGGCGGCTGCTCCTCGAGCATCGGCGCCAGCAGGTGGCCTTCCATATGGTGCACGCCGATCGCCGGAATATCCCAGGCGAACGCCAGCGCCTGGGCGCAGGAAGCACCCACCAGCAGTGCGCCCACCAGGCCAGGACCCGCGGTGTAGGCGATGGCGTCGATCTCGGTGGCGACGCAGTCGGCTTCCTGCAGCACCTGGCGAATCAGCGGCAGCATGCGCTTGACGTGGTCGCGCGAAGCGAGCTCGGGCACCACGCCACCATAGACGCGGTGCAGGTCGATCTGGCTGAACAGCGCATCGGCCAGCAGGCCGCGCTCACTGTCGTATAATGCGACGCCAGTTTCGTCGCAGGATGTTTCCAATCCCAGTACTAGCATGGGTCCGTGCCTTGTTGAGGCTGAATTCGAAGGCGCGCATGATAGTCCCCGTGTCCGGTGCCGACCAGCGGTTTTCGATCAGAGGCTTTGCATTCCGGCCAGCTAAGGGTTAACATCCGCAACCCTTGAAAACCGACGTTCTCCAGCACACCTTATGTTTTGCCAGGAGCACGTCTACCCCGGTAATGAATTAAGGTAGCCCTGGATGCCAGCCGTCAAAGTTAAAGAGAACGAACCCTTCGACGTAGCTCTGCGTCGTTTCAAGCGCTCCTGCGAAAAAGCCGGTGTACTGGCTGAAGTTCGTAGCCGCGAGTTTTACGAGAAGCCGACTGCCGAGCGCAAGCGCAAAGCCGCTGCCGCTGTAAAGCGTCACGCCAAGAAGGTTCAGCGCGAACAGCGCCGCGCCGTTCGTCTGTACTAAGTACAGCCGTTCTACGCAAAGCTTCTGCCATGCCCGGCCTCGTGCCGGGCTGATGGCAGCGGTCGATTCAAACCCTTGGCCATGCGCCTTGGGTGCCCCGGCAAAAGCCATGGGCAACCTGCCTCAACGCGTCAGAACTGGTCCTCGACCAGGCGTGCACGTCCTTTCTGACGAGCCCTTCACGGGCTGGTGACGAGCACACACCTCTTCCTGCGATACCCCACGCCAAACCCGCGCACAAGCGTTTAGACTTGCCAGTTGCCAGATGACGAGACTGCCATGGCCGGGCTGATTCCCCAGAGCTTCATCGATGACCTTCTCAACCGCACCGACATCGTCGACGTGGTGAGTTCGCGCGTCCAGCTGAAGAAGACCGGCAAGAACCTGTCCGCCTGCTGCCCGTTCCACAAGGAGAAAAGCCCCTCCTTCACTGTCAGCCCCGACAAGCAGTTCTACTACTGCTTCGGCTGCGGCGCCGGCGGCAACGCGCTTGGCTTCATCATGGACCACGACAACCTGGACTTCCCCCAGGCGGTCGAGGAACTGGCCCGCGCGGCCGGCATGGAAGTACCCCGGGAAGAAGGCCGTCGCGGACAGAAGCCACGCCAGCCAACCGATTCACCGCTGTATCCGCTGCTGGAAGCGGCCAGCGAGTTCTACCGCCAGGCCCTGCGCGGCCACGCCACCCGCAAGGCGGCGGTGGACTACCTCAAGGGTCGCGGCCTGTCCGGCGAGATCGCCCGCGACTTCGGCCTGGGCTTCGCCCCGCCGGGCTGGGACAACCTGCTCAAGCACCTGGGCGCCGACTCGCTGCAGCAGAAGGTGATGATCGACGCAGGCCTGCTGATCGAGAACGCCGAGAGCGGCAAGCGCTACGACCGCTTCCGCGACCGGGTGATGTTCCCGATCCGCGACAGCCGTGGCCGGGTCATCGCCTTCGGTGGCCGGGTGCTGGGCGACGACAAGCCCAAGTACCTGAACTCTCCGGAAACCCCGGTGTTCCACAAGGGCCAGGAGCTGTACGGCCTGTACGAGGCGCGCAAGCACAACCGCAACCTCGACGAGATCATCGTGGTCGAGGGCTACATGGACGTCATCGCCCTGGCCCAGCAGGGCCTGCGCAACGCGGTGGCCACCCTCGGCACCTCCACCAGCGAGGAGCACCTCAAGCGCCTGTTCCGCGTGGTGCCCAGCGTGCTGTTCTGCTTCGACGGCGACCAGGCCGGGCGCAAGGCCGCCTGGCGCGCCCTGGAGGCGACCCTGTCGAGCCTGCAGGATGGTCGCCGCGCTCGCTTCCTGTTCCTGCCCGAGGGTGAAGACCCGGACAGCCTGGTGCGCGCCGAAGGTACCGACGCCTTCCAGGCACGCATCAACCAGCACGCCCAGCCTTTGGCCGACTACTTCTTCGAGCAGTTGAGCAACGAGGCCGACCCGCGCTCGCTGGAAGGCAAGGCGCACATGGTCACCCTGGCCGCGCCGCTGATCGAAAAAGTGCCGGGCGCCAACCTGCGCCAGCTGATGCGCAACCGCCTGAAGGACATCACCGGGCTCGACCCGCAGCAGATGGAGCAGTTGGCGCAGAGCGCGCCGACGCCCAGCGTGCCGGATTACGACCCCGGCTACGACTACGACGCCATGGCCAGCTACACGCCGGACCACGGCGATATGCACTACCAGCCCGACTATGCCCCGCAGCACCAGGAGCAACGCCCCTGGACGCCGAACAAGGGCGGCGGCAAGAAACAATGGGACGGCAAGCCGTGGGACAAGAAAGGCGGCAAACCCTGGCAGCGCGACGGCCAGCGCGGCGAAGCCCCGCCACGGGTGCCGGCACCGGTCGAACCGCCGACGCTGTCGGCCCTGCGCACCCTGCTGCATCACCCCTTGCTGGCCGGCAAGGTCGAGGACGCCAGCCACTTCGCCGACGAAGAACAACTGTACAGCCAACTGCTGGTGGCGCTGATCGAGGCCGCGCAGAAGAATCCTAAGCTAAGCTCTATGCAGCTGATCGCACGCTGGCACGGCACCGAACAGGGCCGCCTGCTGCGCGCCCTGGCGGAAAAGGAATGGCTGATCGATGCCGACAACCTTGAACAACAGTTTTTCGACACTATAACTAGTTTGTCCGCTCGCCAACGCGAGCGCAGCCTGGAACATCTGCTCAGGAAAGCGCGTCTAAGTGAACTGAGCACAGAGGAGAAATCTCAGCTGCTCGCCCTGCTGAGCCGCAATGTTCCCGCACAAAACCCGACCTCATCTGGCGCGTGAGGTCCAGGTTCGGGTATAATCCTCGGCTTGTTTTTTGCCCGCCAAGACCTTCAGTGGATAGGGTGTTATGTCCGGAAAAGCGCAACAGCAATCTCGTATCAAAGAGTTGATCACCCGCGGTCGTGAGCAGGGCTACCTGACTTACGCGGAGGTCAACGACCACCTGCCTGAGGATATTTCAGATCCGGAACAGGTGGAAGACATCATCCGCATGATCAACGACATGGGGATCAACGTATTCGAGAGTGCTCCGGATGCGGATGCCCTGTTGTTGGCGGAAGCCGACACCGACGAAGCCGCAGCCGAAGAAGCCGCCGCAGCGTTGGCGGCAGTAGAGACCGATATCGGCCGCACGACCGACCCGGTGCGCATGTACATGCGCGAAATGGGTACCGTCGAGCTGCTGACCCGCGAAGGCGAGATCGAAATCGCCAAGCGTATCGAGGAAGGCATCCGTGAAGTCATGGGCGCCATCGCTCACTTCCCGGGCACCGTCGACTACATCATCAGCGAATACGATCGCGTCACCGCCGAAGGCGGCCGCCTGTCCGACGTCCTCAGCGGTTATATCGACCCTGACGACAACATCGCCGCGCCGACCGAAGAAGTACCGATTCCAGGTGCCAAGGCCGCTGCCGCGAAGGAAGAGGAAGACGAAGACGACGAAAACGCCGAAAGCAGCGATGACGAGGAAGAGGCCGAAAGCGGTCCGGACCCGGTCGTCGCCGCCCAGCGTTTCGGCGCCGTCAACGATCAGCTGGTCATCACCCTCAAGGTGCTGAAGAAGCACGGCCGCGCTCACGCCGAAAGCATTGGCGCCATGCAGGCCCTGGCTGACCTGTTCATGCCGATCAAGCTGGTACCGAAACAGTTCGACGTACTGGTCGAGCGTGTACGCGGCGCCCTTGACCGTCTGCGCCAGCAAGAACGCGCCATCATGCAGCTGTGCGTGCGTGACGCCCGCATGCCGCGCGCCGACTTCCTGCGCCTGTTCCCGAGCAACGAGACCGACCAGACCTGGTCCGGTGACCTGGCCAAGCGCAACACCAAGTGGGCCGCCGCCCTGGGTGAAAAGGACGCCGCCATCGTCGCTTGCCAGCAGAAACTGATCGACCTCGAGACCGAGACCGGCCTGACCGTCGCCGAGATCAAGGACATCAACCGTCGCATGTCCATCGGCGAAGCCAAGGCCCGCCGCGCCAAGAAGGAAATGGTCGAGGCGAACCTGCGTCTGGTGATCTCGATCGCCAAGAAGTACACCAACCGCGGCCTGCAGTTCCTCGACCTGATCCAGGAAGGCAACATCGGCCTGATGAAGGCGGTGGATAAGTTCGAATACCGTCGCGGCTACAAGTTCTCGACCTACGCCACCTGGTGGATCCGCCAGGCGATCACCCGCTCGATCGCCGACCAGGCGCGCACCATCCGTATCCCGGTGCACATGATCGAGACGATCAACAAGCTCAACCGTATTTCCCGGCAGATGCTGCAGGAAATGGGTCGCGAACCGACCCCGGAAGAGCTGGGCGAACGCATGGAGATGCCTGAGGACAAGATCCGCAAGGTGTTGAAGATCGCCAAGGAGCCGATCTCCATGGAGACCCCGATCGGTGACGACGAAGATTCGCACCTGGGCGACTTCATCGAGGACTCGACCATGCAGTCCCCGATCGACGTGGCCACGGTCGAAAGCCTCAAGGAAGCGACCCGTGACGTGCTCTCTGGCCTGACCGCGCGCGAAGCCAAGGTGCTGCGCATGCGTTTCGGCATCGACATGAACACCGACCACACCCTCGAAGAGGTAGGCAAGCAGTTCGACGTGACCCGCGAGCGGATCCGTCAGATCGAAGCCAAGGCGCTGCGCAAGCTGCGCCACCCGACGCGAAGCGAGCACCTGCGCTCCTTCCTCGACGAGTAAAGACGAACCCCGGCCCAGGCCGGGGTTTTTCTTATGTGACAGAAGGTCGTTGCCACTGTCTACCCAGCGGGCGAGATGGCCGTCTACACTCGAATCAGTCCCCCTGATCGAGAGGCCGCTATGCCCATAATGCCGGCCTTCCTGTTGCTGCTCCTGCTCGCCTGGAACACAACGGCCGGCGCCCTGACCCTGACCGACGAGGAACAAGCCTGGCTCAGCGCCCACCCGCAGCTGCGCCTGGGCGTCGATGCTTCATGGCCGCCGTTCGAATTTCGCGACCAGGAAGGTCGCTACCAGGGATTGGCCGCCGATTACATCGCCCTGATCCAGGAACGCCTGGGGATCACCCTCAAGCCGATCGAGCCCAGCAGCTGGACCGAAGTGCTCGCACAGGCACGCAGCAACCGCCTCGACCTGCTCCCCGGGATCATGTCCACCCCGGAGCGCCAGAACTACCTAGCCTTCACCCGTCCCTACCTGGACTTCCCGATCGTCATCCTTGCCCACTCCGGCGGCGCGCAACCGCGCAATCTCAAGGACCTCTACGGCCTGAAGATCGCCGTGGTGGAAAACTACGCGCCCCACGAACTGCTGCGTACCCACCACCCCGACCTCAACCTGGTGGCCATGCCCAACGTCAGCTCGACCCTGCAGGCCCTGGCCACCGACGAGGTGGACGCGGTGGTCGGCGACCTCGCCTCGAGTATCTGGAGCCTGCGCCAGCTCAAGCTGGACGGCCTGTACGTCAGCGGCGAAACGCCCTACCGCTACCAGCTGGCCATGGCCGTGCCCCGGCAGCAGAAGGTACTGGTCGGCATCCTCGACAAGGTAATGGCCGACATGAGCAGCAGCGAAGTCAGCCGCATCCAGCAACGCTGGGTGGGCAACGTCGTCGACCAGCGGACCTTCTGGCACGATGTCCTGCTCTATGGCCTGCCGGCGGTGCTGGTGCTGATGGCCATCCTGGCGGTGGTGATCCGCATCAACCGGCGCCTGAGCTCGGAGATTTCCCGGCGCATCGCCCTGGAGCAGGAACTGCGCAGCAGCGAGTACCACTATCGCGGCCTGATCGAGAGCCTGTCGGCGGTGGCCTGGGAAGCCGATGCCAACGACTTCAGCTACAGCTATGTCTCGCCCCATGCCGAAGACCTGCTCGGCTACCCCACGGGGGAATGGCTCAAGCCCGGCTTCTGGCGCAGCATCCTGCACCCGGAGGACGCCCTCTGGGCGCAGGCTTACTGCGACAGCGAGACAGCGGCCGGGCGCGACCACAGCCTCGACTACCGGGTGATCCGCGCCGACGGCCATACCCTGTGGGTGCGCAACATCGTCAGCATGATCGAGCACGGCCACAAGCCGCTGATGCGTGGGCTGATGATCGACATCAGCGAAACCAAGCACACCGAGGATGCCCTGCGCCTGTCGGAGCAGAAGTTCGCCTCGGTGTTCCAGCAATGCCCGGACATCCTGGTCATTGCCCGGCACAGCGACGGCTGCCTGCTGGAGGTCAACGAAGCCTTTGAAGAACTGATCGGCCTCAATCCTGCGCAAGTCATCGGCCGCACCGCTACCGAACTCGGCCTATGGGGTGTGGCCGGCACCGGCCCGGCGCTGCTCGAACGCCTGCACCGGGGCGGCATCCGCAACCTGGAAATGACCTTCCGCCGTAGCAACGGCGAACTGTTCACCGGCCTGACCTCGGCCGAAACCTTCGAACTGGACAACATGCCGGCACTGGTGGTGGCGATCCGCGACATCAGCCAACTCAAGGAAACCCAACAGCAGCTGCAAACCTCCGAGGAGAAGTTCGCCAAGGCCTTCCACGCCTCCCCCGACGGCCTGCTGCTGTCGCGCCAGAGCGACGGCCTGCTGCTGGAAGTCAACGAAGGCTTCTGCCGCCTGACCGGCTACGACATCAGCACCACGGTCGACCAGACCTCGCTGGACCTGGGCATCTGGGTCGACCTCAATGAGCGCCAGCGCCTGGTCGATCAACTGCAGCGCGACGGTTTCGTGCGCGATTTCAGCTGCCATATCCGCCGCAGCGACGGGCAGATCCGTCTCTGCGAGCTGTCCGCCCGGCCACTGCCGATCGGCGGCGTCGACTGCATGCTGACCATCGCCCGCGACATCACCGAGCGCCACCTGATGCAGGAAAAGCTGCAGCTGGCCGCCACGGTGTTCGAGAACACCGCCGAGGGCGTGCTGATCACCGACACCGACCAGCGCATCAGCGCGGTCAACCGCGCCTTCAGCGAGATCACCGGCTACAGCGAGATCGAAGCCCTCGGCCAGACCCCGCGCCTGCTCGCCTCCGGCCAGCACGACAGCGCCTTCTACGCCGCCATGTGGCACCAGCTGACCGCCGAGGGTCACTGGCAGGGCGAGATCTTCAACAAGCGCAAGAACGGCGAGCTGTACCCCGGCTGGCTGACCATCAGCGCCGTGCGCAACCACGAGCGCGAGATCACCCACTTCGTCGCCGTGTTCGCCGACATCTCCAGCCTCAAGCACGCCCAGGCCAAGCTCGACTACCAGGCCCATCACGACCCGCTCACCGGCCTGCCCAACCGCGCCCTGTTCGAGAGCCGCCTGCAGGGCGCGCTGACCTGCGCCCAGGTGTCCAACCGCCAGGGCGCGGTGCTGTTCCTCGACCTCGACCGCTTCAAGCACATCAACGACAGCCTCGGCCACCCGGTGGGCGACCTGCTGCTCAAGGGCATCGCCCAGCGCCTCAAGGAGCAGGTGCGCGACGTCGACACCGTGGCCCGCCTGGGTGGCGACGAATTCATCATCCTCCTGCCCGGCCTGCACAAGCCCAGCGATGCCAGCGCCATCGCCAACAAGCTGCTGGCCGGCTTCCACGCACCGTTCCAGGCCGGCGAGCACGAGTTCTTCACCAGTGCCAGCATCGGCATCAGCCTGTATCCGCAGGACGGCACCGATGTCGCCAGCCTGATCCGCAACGCCGATGCCGCGATGTACCGCTCCAAGGCCAAGGGCCGCAACCGCGTCGAGGCCTACACCCGCGAGCTCACCACCCAAGCCAGCGAACGCATCGCCCTGGAGCACGAGCTGCGCCGCGCCATCGAGCGCAACGAGCTGAGCCTGTGCTACCAGCCCAAGTTCAGCCTCAAGACCCAGAGCCTGGTCGGTGCCGAGGCGCTGGTCCGCTGGACCCACCCGACCTTCGGCGAGGTCCCGCCCGAGCAGTTCATCCACCTGGCCGAGGAGAATGGAACCATCCTGCAGCTCGGCGACTGGGTGCTGGAGCAGGCCTGCCGACAGATGCACGCCTGGAAGAAGGCCTACCACGCCTTCGGCCCGCTCTCGATCAACCTGGCCGGCGCCCAGCTGCGCCAGCCCAGCCTGGCCCGGCGCATCGAGCAGTTGCTGCGCAGCTACCAGCTCAAGGCCGGCGACCTGCAGCTGGAGATCACCGAGAACTTCATCATGAGCCAGGCCGAGGAAGCGCTGAGCGTGCTGCACCAGCTCAAGCTGCTGGGCGTGCAGTTGGCCATCGACGACTTCGGCACCGGGTACTCCTCGCTCAGCTACCTCAAGCGCCTGCCGCTGGACATCCTCAAGATCGACCAGTCGTTCATCCGCGGCCTGCCCGACGATCCCCACGACGCCGCCATCGCCCGCGCCATCATCGCCCTGGGCCGCAGCATGCAGCTGACGATCATTGCCGAAGGCGTGGAAAACCAGGCGCAACAGCGCTTCCTGGCCGCCGAAGGCTGCGAGCAGATCCAGGGCTACATCGTCAGCCTGCCACTGCCGCCGGAGGAGTTCGCGGCGACCTTTCTTCGCATAGCACAAACGGATCTTTCGGATGGCACGCTATCGAAACCCTCGTTATAATCCTGCGCACCTGCTGAGGGCCTATAGCTCAGTCGGTTAGAGCAGAGGACTCATAATCCTTTGGTCCACGGTTCGAGTCCGTGTGGGCCCACCAAACAGAAAGCCGCGCGATGCGCGGCTTTTGTGTTTTTGGCGGGATCGCCTCAGATACGGAATGCTCATTTGCAACTCGTAAACCCAAGTGCAAGCCGGGTCCTTTCCTCATCCGTTTTTGTGGGACCGGCATCGCCTACGCCGCCCGGCCTGACTTTTGCTCGACGACTATTCGCACACAATCTACTCGTCAGCCGGCTCGAAGCGCTCGCCACGAAACACCCGACGTGGATTGCCACGCTCGATGCGGTGATGGAACAACCGCCGCTCCGCGCGCAGTTCGCTGTCGACCTGCTCTGCCTGCTGCGCCAGGCGTTGACCGATGAGCAGCAGCGCCAAGCGTTTGTTGGCGTGCTGGCTACGCTCGCTCTGTACCTTGACGCTGACGCCGCTGGCCAGGTGCGTGGCGCGCACTGCCGAGTCGGTGGTGTTGACATGCTGACCACCCGGCCCGGACGAACGCAAGGTCTCGAAGCGGATCTCGCTCGCCAATTCCGGTGCCGGTGGCGCAAACCGTGCGCCCCCAAAGAACCAGTTCTTGCGCGCATGCCCCGGCCGGTACGGACTGCTGCACGTCCATTGCAGCGAGCCCGTCCAGTGATCCGCCAGGCGCTCGGCCTGCTCGCCATCCAGTGCCAGCAACACCGAGCGCAAGGTACCGCGCCGCGGCCCCGGCTCTTCTTCGAGTATCCGTACCGCCACGGCCTGGGCATCCGCTTCGGCCTGCAGCCTGAGCAATGCCTTGGCCACTGCCAGGGCACATTCTTCCGGCCCCTGAGCCGCCGAGAGTTGCAGTAGGATCATCAGCAGCACCCTCCGCGCGTCTTGTAGGTGAGCACCGGTTTCAGTCGTGCCAGCACGCGAACCAACCCCGCTTCACGCAAGGCCCCCACTACCGAGTCGATAGCCTTGTAGGCCTCCGGCGCTTCCTCGTAGATCAGCGCCCGGTCGGCGCAGATCACGCGGCTGCCTAGTGCCGTACGACTCAGTTGCTCGACGCTGTAGCGCGAGGCGAGGCGGTCCTTGCACTCGCTGCGCATCCATTTGCGTCCGGCGCCATGGGCCAGGGACAACAGGCTGCGCTCGTCGGCGATCGGCTGTACCAAGTAGCTGTAGTCACCGCGCGAACCAGGGATCACCACCGCCCCCTGATCCGACGGTGTGGCGCCTTTGCGATGCAGCCAACCATCGAGCCCGTCGACCTGCGCTGGCGACACCAGGTTGTGGTTGATGTCGAGCAGTACATCGCCATCGGCACGCAAGCGGTCGAGCATGCGCCGGGCAATCAACTGACGGTTGGCTTCGGCAAAACGCAGCGCGCCGTCGTGCCGGCCCAGGTAATGAGCGCTGGCCTCGCTGCCCGCCTCCAGTCCGTGATGACCGAACAGGTCGACCTGCTCACGCAAGATCGCCTCGCCCAAACCACGCGAGCCGCTGTGCACCAGCAACAGCAGGTGTTTGCGCTCGATACCCAAGGCTGCCAGGGCCGCATCGTCGTAGCTTTCATCGAGCTGCTGCAGCTCGGCGAAGTGGTTACCACCACCAATGGTGCCTAGAGAACGCTCGTGCCCCGTGGCAGGCAAACCGAAGCTGGCGACGGCCTCCTGCCACGTCTCGTCGAGCGGCAGGTCGAGGTTGCCAAGGCGTTTCTCCAGCTTGTCCAGATGCAGCTTGGCGGTCGGGATGTCCGTGCGCCACAGCGCCATGCCACAGCCGATGTCATTGCCGACCAGCGCCGGGTACAAACGCCCCACGGAAAAGAATGCCGCGCCGACCGGATAGCCACGCCCCGGATGCAGGTCCGGCATGCCGGCCACCCGATGCATGCCCCCTAGGCGAGCGGTGGTTTCGAGTTGTTGGATCGCTTTTCCTTCGATCCAGGTGTCGTCCGCGGCGACCAATACGGCGCCGCCGGACAAATTGCGAATGCAAGTGCCCATAGTCCAATCCTGATGGGTTGAAACAAAAAGATGTTCGGATTGGCAGGCCAGAGGCCGGGCGTTGCGGTACCGCTAACGAGTAGCGGCGAATGCGTTCAAGCCAGGCGCGACCTGCAAAGGGTGATCAACTGTTGCATGATGTACCTCCTTTGCTGTCGGGTGAGAGAAGGCGGGCATCTTAGGTGTGTAATTGCCACCTTGCAACGACCTTGATCACATTTTTACCAGGAGAACAACGTCATGGCCGAAAAACCTGACCGCTCCGCGGTACAAAAAATATACTGCCGGTACAGAGCACAACTTCCACCCATTTCGCCAAATTACGCTAAACACCAGTAACCACCCACGGTTCGAGTCCGTGTGGGCCCACCACCTTCAAAGCCGCGCACTGCGCGGCTTTCGTGTTTTTGTCAGCCCTACCCCGCCCCTGCGAGCCCTTCATGCCAACCGGAACCGCCGCCCCTCCTCGACAACACTTATAAATAACTTATAATCCAACCTTGGGAGCAAGGTGGAATGGGCATGAGCACGATCAGCTGGTCACGCAAGGCAGTCAAACAGCTCAGGAAGGTCAACAAGGCCGATCAGCCGAAGATCTACGATGCCACCCAGGCACTGGCCCACATGCCGAACGTCCAGAACGTCAAGACACTGGTCAATCATCAGTATGGCTACAGGCTGCGGGTCGGAAACTACCGCATCCTTTTCGACTGGGACGGCGGCGTGAAGATCGTAAACATCGAAGAGGTCAAGAAGCGCGATGAGCACACCTACTAACGTACAGATCATCAACGGGGCGGATGGCCGGCCAGCCTTCGTCGTGCTCCCTTACGCCGACTACATCGCCAGCCGCCCGAAGGATGACCTGGTACCCAATGCAGTCGTGGGCTACATGGTCAAAGACGGTTTGACCCCCATTGGCGCGTGGCGCAAGCACCTGGATCTCACCCAGGCTCAAGTGGCAGAGCGCCTGGGTATTTCCCAGTCGGCCTATGCCCAGCAGGAATCGGCCGAACGGCCACGCAAGGCTACCCGCGAGAAGATCGCCGCGGCGCTTGGTATTCCGTTGCAGTCCCTGGATTTATAGCTCGGGTCGCTCTGACCAGCGGCAAAGTGCCTTTAGCACACCCGTTCTATTTCGCCGTTACTGCCGCGTTTCTAGAATCCCTCCATCGCTTCGGCACCGGGTCGGAGCCCAGTGATCGAGGGAACGTCACATGAACATCCAAGGAACGCTTGGGGCCCTGCTCGTTGTACCGATGCTGGCCACGCTCGCAGGTTGCGTGGCACCGGGCTCCTACAACCAGGGCCAGCAGCCCAGCCAGATGGCCGGCGGCAACGCCCCGTGCACGCCCAGTGCGACCGACAACCTGATCTCCACCGGCCGCAGCCTGCTCAGCATCGCCAACTCCGTGCTCGAAACCAAGAACAGCATGAATGGCACCTCGGCCACCTATGACCAACGCATGCAGCTTGCGGAGAACGCGCAGAAGGTCAACAAAGGCAACCAGATGCTCGACAACGTCGAGAGCATGACTGCTGGCCTGAAGTCGCCTTGCGCCACGGCTCAGACCAGTGCGTCACGTTGATCAAATCCGATCAGGGCTGCGCAGCAGCCCCGGTCGTGACAGATTCTCGGCAATTCAAGCCGACGTCAGCACCTTGCAGCCACGCCGCGAAATCTCGATCCTCGCGTAACTTGCCTCACCGAGCCCGCTGATCCGATCAAGGCAGGCGGCAGGATCGTGCAGCGGCAGTTCCAGCAACTGTCGGGTATCGCGCTCCCACCAGCGCGATGCCAGCAGGCGCTCGATCATCGCTTCCGGGTATCGAAAACGCACGACCTTGGCCGGAAAGCCCGCCACCACGGCGTAGGGCGGTACGTCCCGGGTGACCAGGGCGCGGGTGGCAATGATCGCGCCCGTGCCCACCTCGACGCCTTCCATGATCATCGCGCCCTCGCCGATCCACACGTCGTGGCCGATCCGCGCCGGTGTGCTCGGCGGCTCGTATTGCCACTGGGTGCCGGTGAACTGGAAAGGGTGCGAACTCAGCCAATCGGTGGGGTGAGCGTATTTTTCCTGGCCGATGACCACCGCGCTGCCAATGGAGCAGTAACGCCCGATCGATTCGACCACCTGCAGCGAACCGCCGCTGCGGATATAGGTATGAGCCCCGATCGAGACGTCGAGGGTGGCGGCGCTGACCGCCACATCGCCAATGCGCACTTCGGCCTCGAGCGCCAGCTTTGCCCGCTTGCCGAACTTGGAAATGCCTGTGCTCACCTTGCAACCGTGTTGGCGAATCCATCGCCGCCAGTACCAGTCCTTGAACTTCATGGGTCAATCACTCCTGCCATGGTCCAGGCTGCCCGATGGCAGCGGCCTGCCATCGTACCGTCTTGTCGGCGCAATGCCAGCCCCGGACGCCTCTGTGTGCCTTGCGCGAAGCGGTCGCGCTTGCATAGGCTAGCAGCTCGACAAAAGAGACCTACCATGCCGGCCACCTCCTCCATCGCCCTTGACGCCATCGATCGCCAGTTGATCGCGCTGCTGCAGATCAATGCCCGCGAAAGTGTCGCCACCCTCGCCCGCCAGCTGGGCATCGCCCGCACCACGGTGAACTCGCGGCTCGAGCGCCTGGAGCGCAACAAGGTGATCACCGGTTATGGCGTGCGCCTGGGGCAGCGCCTGATCGGCGGCGGCCTGCAGGCGTACGTGGGGATCAAGGCGCAGCCGCGCTCGGGCAAGGACATCGTGCGCCACCTCAGCGCCATGGGGCAGGTCCAGCAACTGTGCGCGGTCAGTGGCGAATTCGACTACGTGGCCTGGCTGCTCAGCGACTCGCCGGAGCAACTGGACCAGTTGCTCGACCAGATCGGCAGCCTCGACGGGGTGGAGAAGACCACCACGTCGATCATCCTCAGCAGCAAAGTGGACCGCGGCCAGCCGGGCTGACCGCGGCGCCCGGCCCTCAGGCCTCCATCGCGTCGAGCAGCCCTTCCAGCAGCGCACGCACCGTTTCCGCCGAATGCAGGATCGACCAGATCATCGCCCGCCCCGCCTCGGGGGCATGGTGCTGGGCGTAGTCGTCGGCGATTTCCTGGATGGCCCGGGCCAGCATGCTGGCGTGGACCAGGGCGTCGGCGGCATCGACGCCGGGGCGTACGGTGAAGATGGGGGGATGACTGGACTGGCAGGAGCAGAAGGACTGCTCGGTGGTCGGGTTCAGGGCGAGGGGTGGATCGGGGACGATCTTTTTCATGGGTATTGCCTCCATTACCGGCTCAAGGAGGCCACCACGCAACCTTCTCACGGGAATGGGTGGCAGCCATGCGCGGGGTGAGAACCGGCGAAGTTGGAGGCTACATTCCGGCCAGGCAGAACCTGCCCGCGCACAGCTGCCATGACAGCATGCCTCCAATTTGATCGCCGGGTTCTCACGCCCGATCACCGAATAGGCGGTGACCGGCTGAAGTTAACCGCGAAGGGTTCCCCCAAACTGCCAGACCGAGGCTACATGGCTCGTAGGATACTTCCTGTTATTACTTGTCTCTGTAGGACCAAGCTGATTCTCGTCAGAAAGACGCGGTCGCTATAGGGGCGCGCAGGAAACAAAGTTGCAAGCATCACCAGCGTGGGAGCGGCGGTGCGCCGATGCGATTTGCCCCGCGATGCGGTGTGTAGCACCGGCTCCGCCGGTGATCGCGGGTCAAGCCCGCTCCCACGAAAGGTGCAGCTTACACCGAGGAACAATCGTCATTTTTTGCAAAATACATAACACTATGACTAAACAAAGCACATAACGACGCCACTCTGCACCTTAATAACGAACACCCCACTTCATAAAATGGCCACCAGGCATTCTCTATACTCAGGCTCCGCCCCCTGCGCAGCCCCTGGCAAGGTCATTACATGAACAAGAAAAACCGCCACCCCGCCGACGGCAAGAAACCCATCACCATCTTCGGTCCCGACTTCCCGTTCGCCTTCGACGACTGGCTGGAGCACCCGGCCGGCCTGGGCAGCATTCCCAAGGAGCGCCATGGCGAAGAGGTGGCGATCGTCGGTGGCGGCATCGCCGGACTGGTGGCGGCCTACGAGCTGATGAAGCTGGGCCTCAAGCCCGTGGTGTACGAGGCTTCCAAGCTGGGTGGGCGGCTGCGCTCGCAGGCGTTCAACGGCACCGACGGCATCGTCGCCGAACTGGGCGGCATGCGCTTCCCGGTGTCGTCCACGGCGTTCTACCACTACGTCGACAAGCTGGGCCTGGAGACCAAGCCCTTCCCCAACCCGCTGACCCCGGCTTCGGGCAGCACGGTCATCGACCTGGAAGGCCAGACCTACTACGCCGAGAAATCCGCCGACCTGCCACAGCTGTTCCACGAAGTGGCCGACGCCTGGGCCGACGCCCTGGAGAGCGGCGCGCAGTTCGGCGATATCCAGCAGGCCATTCGCGACCGCGACGTGCCGCGCCTCAAGGACCTGTGGAACAAGCTGGTACCGCTGTGGGACGACCGCACCTTCTATGATTTCGTCGCCACCTCGCGCTCGTTCGCCAAGCTGAGCTTCCAGCACCGCGAAGTGTTCGGCCAGGTCGGCTTCGGCACCGGCGGCTGGGACTCGGACTTCCCCAACTCGATGCTGGAAATCTTCCGCGTGGTGATGACCAACTGCGACGATCACCAGCACCTGGTGGTCGGCGGCGTCGAGCAGGTGCCGCAGGGCATCTGGCGCCATGTGCCGGAACGTTGCGCCCACTGGCCGGCCGGCACCAGCCTCAGCGGCCTGCACGGCGGCGCGCCGCGTACCGGGGTCAAGCGCATCGCCCGGGCCAGCGATGGTCGCCTGGCGGTCACCGACAACTACGGTGACGTGCGCCACTATGCGGCAGTGCTCACCACCTGCCAGAGCTGGCTGCTGACCACCCAGATCGACTGCGAGGAATCGCTGTTCTCGCAAAAAATGTGGATGGCCCTGGACCGCACCCGCTACATGCAGTCGTCGAAGACCTTCGTCATGGTCGACCGGCCGTTCTGGAAGGACAAGGACCCGGAGACCGGCCGCGACCTGATGAGCATGACCCTCACCGATCGCCTGACCCGCGGCACCTACCTGTTCGACAACGGCGACGACAAGCCAGGGGTGATCTGCCTGTCCTACGCATGGATGAGCGACGCCCTGAAGATGCTGCCGCACCCGACCGAAAAGCGCGTGCAACTGGCCCTCGACGCGCTGAAGAAGATCTACCCCAAGACCGATATCGCCGGGCATATCATCGGCGACCCGATCACCATCTCGTGGGAGGCCGACCCGCACTTCCTCGGCGCCTTCAAGGGCGCGCTGCCAGGCCACTACCGCTACAACCAGCGCATGTACGCGCACTTCATGCAGCAGGACATGCCCGCCGAACAGCGCGGCATCTTCATCGCCGGTGACGACGTGTCGTGGACCCCGGCCTGGGTGGAAGGCGCGGTGCAGACTTCGCTCAATGCCGTGTGGGGTATCATGAACCACTTCGGTGGCCAGACCCACCCGGACAACCCCGGCCCGGGCGATGTGTTCCACGAGATCGGCCCGATCGCCCTGGCTGACTGAGCGTAGGAGTAGCCTCATGCGCATCGCCCTGTTCCAGGGCACGCCCAAGCCGTTGGACGTGCCCGGCAATCTCGAGCGCCTGCAGCACCAGGCCCAGCAGGCCGCCGCTCAAGGCGCGCAGTTGCTGGTTTGCCCGGAGATGTTCCTCAGCGGCTACAACATCGGCCTGGACCAGGTGGAACGCCTGGCCGAGGCCGAGGACGGTCCCTCGGCCATGAGCGTCGTCGAGATCGCCCAGGCGCACCGGATCGCCATCGTCTACGGCTATCCGGAACGGGCCGAGGACGGGTCGATCCACAACAGCGTGCAACTGATCGACGCCCATGGCCGCAGCCTGTGCAACTACCGCAAGACCCACCTGTTCGGCGAGCTGGACCGCTCGATGTTCAGCCCGGGCGCCGATCACTTCCCGGTGGTCGAGCTGGACGGCTGGAAGGTCGGGCTGCTGATCTGCTACGACATCGAATTCCCGGAGAACGCCCGGCGCCTGGCGCTGAACGGTGCCGAGCTGATCCTGGTGCCGACGGCGAACATGGCGCCCTACGACTTCGTTTGCCAGGTGACCGTGCGCTCGCGGGCGCAGGAGAACCAGTGTTACCTGGTGTACGCCAACTACTGCGGCAGCGAGGGCGAGATCCGGTATTGCGGGCAGAGCAGCATCGTCGGGCCGGATGGCGATGTGCTGGCGATGGGCGGGGACGAAGAGGGGCTGTTGCTGGCGGACCTGCAACGCGAGCGGGTATTGAAAGGGCGGGAGGCGTTTCCCTACCTGGCTGACCTGCGTCGGGATCTGCATTAACAGTCGGCCCTTTCAAAGTGTTGTTAATTGGTGCTCGGCTTAGATTTGCCGGGGTCGCTTTGCGACCCTTTCCGGCCGGTCCGACGCCTCGGCAAGGCCGCTCCTACAGGGAGCGAGGTCACCTGTAGGAGCGGCCTTGTGCCGCGAAAAGGCCAGAACAGACAACCTCGGCATTGCGCGCTAGCATGGCGTCATGTCCGACGCCATTCGCCACCTCACCCTCGCCAACGGCCTGCACCTGACCCTGCGCCACGCGCCACGCCTCAAGCGCGCGGCGGCGGCGCTGCGAGTGCATGCCGGCAGCCACGACGCACCGCCGTGCTGGCCGGGCCTGGCGCACTTTCTCGAACACCTGTTCTTCCTTGGTAACAGGCGTTTTCCGCTGGACGACGGCCTGATGCGCTACGTCCAGGGCCTGGGTGGCCAGGTCAACGCCAGCACCCGCGAACGCACCACCGACTTCTTCTTCGAAGTGCCCCCCGTGGCGCTGGCCGGTGGGCTGGAGCGTCTGTGCCAGATGCTCGCCGAGCCGGACTTCGCCATCGAACGCCAGCGCCGCGAGCGCGAGGTGATCCATGCCGAGTTCATCGCCTGGTCACGCAACCCCGAGGCCCAGCGCCAGTTCGCCCTGTTGCAGTCGGTGTCGGCACGCCATCCGCTGAGCGGCTTTCACGCCGGCAACCGGCACAGCCTGCCGCTGGAAAGCCAGGCCTTCCAGCAAGGACTGAGGCAGTTCCACCACGACTTCTACCAGGGCGGGCAACTCACCCTGAGCCTGGCCGGCCCGCAGTCGCTGGATGAACTGGCGCACCTGGGCAGGCAGTTCGGTGGCCTTTTCGCAAACGGCGCACGCGTCGCCCGGGTACAGCCACCCGCCTTGCTCGGCGCACCATTGCGCCAACCAGACGCCTGGGGCAACCGCCATGACCTACTGTTCGCCCATGACGGACTGCCGGATGGCGCGGAGCAGGCGCTCGAGCTGCTGCTGGCCCAGCTCACCGACAGCCGGCCCGGCGGTTGGCTGGATGCCTTGCGTCGGCGCGGCTGGCTGCAGGGCTGCAAGGCGCGACAACTCCACGCCCATGCTGGACAGTTGCTCTGGCATGTCCAGCTGCAGCTGTCGGACCAGGCCTGCCTGGACAAGACCCGGGAGTTGCTGCACGGCTGGCTGGGTTTTCTGCGGCAACAGGACCACAAACAGCTGAACGACCGCTTCACCCGCCTGCAACAACGCCATGAACAGGCCGCCAGCGCACTGGAACTGGCCCAGCGCGACAGTGCCGGCCGCCCTTTCGTAGGACTAGGGACACAAGGCCTGGACGCCCTCACTGCACTGCTGTGGGACCTGCCTTCCTCGGCTGGCGGAGACTGGCAATTGCCTCCCGATGAAGCGCTGCTGGCAACCGAACTACCCGCGACCAGCACGCCGCTGCCAGCAGGACTTGGTATCGGCGACTGCCTGCCGCCCTCTCGCCAGCTTGCGACCCTCGACCTGCGCTGGCACATTCCCTCGCCGCTGCGTCAGCGCATGCAGATCGTTCTGCAACACAGCCTGCAACCCCTGCGCGAGCGTGCCGGTCAGGCGGCGCTGCAACTAGGCTTCGAGGCCATTGGCGAATACTGGCAGTTGCGCCTCGCGGGGCATCCGCTGGCCGTGATCAATGCCACTCAGGAAGCCCTGACCTTGCTGCGCGCGCCAGCCCGGGAGCATTGGCACTCGCCAGCGGCAGCCGAACCGCCGCTGATTCCGATCCGTGCCCTTCTGAAGGCACTGCCGGACGCCTTGCTGACGGGTGAAGAGCAACCGCAGCCGGCCTGCACCCTGGACCAGTCGCAGCTCGACGCACTCTGGCAGCAGGCACGCTGGCAGGGATTGGCGCAAGGGTTCACCCCCGCCCAACAGGGCGCCCTGGGCACGGCACTGCAAGGCCTCATGGGACAACCGATCGCCCCCTCGCCAGCGCGCCCGATCCTCGGACGCCACTGGCGGCAGATTCCGACCTCGGGCAGCGAGCCCGCGCTGTTGCTGTTCTGTCCGTTGCCAGCTGATCTGCAGGCCGCCGGTCGACTGCTCGCCCACGTGTTGCAAGGCCCGTGCTATCAGCGCCTGCGCGTCGAGCTGCAGCTGGGTTACGCCGTGTTCAGCGCCTTTCGTCAGATCGAAGGCTACGGCGGGCTACTGTTCGGCGTGCAATCGCCGCACACCAGCCACGCACAGATCCTGGGCCATCTGCTGGACCTGCTGCACCAGGGCGTCGCGCTGGCCACAGCGGCGCGAGCGCAGCTGGCCGATCAGTTCGACGAGAGAGCGATGACCAACGTTGATGTCACGCAATGGGCCTGGCAGGCACATATCGCGACACACAATGCCGACCTGTCACGCATGCGAAGGTCTATCCTCAATGTCGAACAAGGCCAACTGGACGTATTGCTTCAGCAGTTGCTCGATGCCAGCCACGGTTGGCTGTGCCTGGCCAACACCACTGCCCCGGACGCCGAATGGCTATGAAAAAAGGCGGGATTGTTACCGTAAATGCAATGGCGCTTTTCGAAGAATTAACCTTTCGGTACAAATTTTTCTTGTAAGATAGCGCAATCTCGGCCAATGGAACCTCTCTCTGCGGAGAGTACCCAATAGTGAGCCGACCACCCCAAACCCCATCCGGAAGGAGCAAGCCCATGTGGACCAAACCTGCATACACTGACCTGCGTATCGGCTTCGAAGTGACCATGTACTTCGCCAACCGCTAAGCGGCTGCGCGGTTCGACGCCCCGGCCCGCCGGGGCGTTTGCGTTTTTCCGATACGGCTTTCGGGCTAACCTTTCCGGCTAGAGAGTACCCATGTACATCCAGATCCTCGGTTCCGCCGCCGGTGGCGGGTTCCCTCAGTGGAACTGCAACTGTGCCAACTGCAAGGGCTACCGTGACGGTACCCTGCGCGCCACGGCGCGCACCCAGTCGTCCATCGCCCTGTCCGACGACGGCGAGCACTGGATCCTGTGCAATGCCTCGCCGGACATCCGCGCCCAGCTCCAGGCTTTCGCGCCGATGCAGCCGGCCCGCGCCCTGCGCGACACCGGTATCGACGCCATCGTCCTGCTCGACAGCCAGATCGACCACACCACCGGCCTACTCAGCCTGCGCGAGGGCTGCCCGCACCAGGTGTGGTGCACCGACATGGTCCACCAGGACCTGACCACCGGCTTTCCGCTGTTCAACATGCTCAGCCACTGGAACGGCGGCCTGGTGTGGAACCGCATCGAGCTCGAAGGCAGCTTCGTCATCGACGCCTGCCCGAACCTGCGCTTCACCCCCTTCCCCCTGCGCAGCGCCGCGCCGCCCTATTCCCCGCACCGCTTCGACCCGCACCCGGGCGACAACCTCGGGCTGCTGGTGGAGGACACCCGCACCGGCGGCAAGCTGTTCTACGCGCCGGGCCTGGGCCAGGTCGACGCCAAGCTGCTGGAGATGATGCACGGCGCCGACTGCCTGCTGGTCGACGGCACCCTGTGGGAGGATGATGAGATGCAGCGCCGCGGCGTCGGCACCCGCACCGGCCGCGAGATGGGCCATCTGGCGCAGAACGGTGCAGGCGGCATGCTCGAGGTGCTGGATGGCTTCCCGCGCCAGCGCAAGGTGCTTATCCACATCAACAACACCAACCCGATCCTCGACGAAGACTCGCCGGAACGCGCCGAAGTGCAGCGCCGGGGCGTGGAAGTCGCCTTCGATGGCATGAGCATCGAGTTGTAAGGAGGCCCTGTGAGCGACGCAACGCCGATGTCCCCCGCCGAATTCGAGCAGGCCCTGCGCGCCAAGGGCGCCTACTACCACATCCACCACCCCTACCATGTGGCGATGTATGAAGGCCGCGCCAGCCGCGAGCAGATCCAGGGCTGGGTGGCCAACCGCTTTTACTACCAGGTCAATATCCCGATGAAGGATGCCGCGATCCTGGCTAACTGCCCGGACCGCGAAGTGCGCCGCGAGTGGATCCAGCGCCTGCTCGACCACGATGGTGCGCCCGGCGAGGACGGCGGCATCGAGGCCTGGTTGCGCCTCGGCCAGGCCGTGGGCCTGGACCCCGACCAGCTGCGCAGCCAGGAGCTGGTGCTGCCCGGCGTGCGCTTCGCGGTCGACGCCTACGTCAACTTCGCCCGCCGCGCCAGCTGGCAGGAAGCCGCCAGCAGCTCGCTGACCGAACTGTTCGCCCCGCAGATCCACCAGTCGCGCCTGGACAGCTGGCCGCAGCACTATCCGTGGATCGACCCGACCGGCTACGAATACTTCCGCACCCGCCTGGGCCAGGCCCGGCGCGATGTGGAGCACGGCCTGGCGATCACCCTGCAGCACTACACCACCCGCGAGGGGCAGGAACGCATGCTGGAGATCCTGCAGTTCAAACTGGATATCCTGTGGAGCATGCTCGACGCCATGAGCATGGCCTATGAACTGAACCGCCCGCCCTATCACAGCGTCACCCGCGAGCGGGTCTGGCACAAGGGGATCGCCCTATGAGTTTCGACCGTCAACAGGTGCCCGCCTGGCGCCCCGGCTACCGTTTCCAGTACGAGCCGGCGCAGAAGGGCCATGTGCTGCTGTACCCCGAAGGGATGATCAAGCTCAACGACAGCGCTGGTCTGATCGGTGGACTTATCGATGGCCAGCGCGATGTCGCGGCGATCATCGCCGAACTCGAGCGGCAGTTCCCCGGTGTGCCCGAAGTCGCCGACGACATCGAGCAATTCATGGAGGTGGCCCGTGCCGAACACTGGATCACCCTCGCCTGAGGTACCGGTGGGCCTGCCGCTGTGGCTGCTGGCCGAACTCACCTACCGCTGCCCGCTGCAGTGCCCGTACTGCTCCAACCCGCTGGACTTCGCCGAACAGGGCAAGGAGCTGAGCACCGAGCAATGGTTCAAGGTGATGGCCGAAGCCCGCGAGATGGGCGCCGCGCAAATCGGTTTTTCTGGCGGTGAGCCATTGGTACGCCAGGACCTCGCCGAACTGATCGGCGAAGCCAGGCGCCTGGGCTACTACACCAACCTGATCACCTCCGGCATCGGCCTGACCGAGCAGAAGATCGCCGCGTTCAAGCAGGCCGGGCTGGACCATATCCAGATCAGCTTCCAAGCCAGTGACGAGCAGGTCAACAACCTGCTGGCCGGCTCGAAGAAAGCCTTCGCGCAGAAGCTGGAGATGGCCCGGGCAGTGAAGGCCCATGGCTACCCGATGGTGCTCAACTTCGTCACCCACCGGCACAATATCGACAAGATCGACCGCATCATCGAGCTGTGCCTGGCCCTGGAGGCCGACTTCGTAGAACTTGCCACCTGCCAGTTCTACGGCTGGGCGCACCTCAACCGCCTGGGCCTGCTGCCGACCCGCGCCCAGCTGGAGCGGGCCGAGCGCATCACCAACGAGTACCGGGACAAGCTCAAGGCCGAAGGCAAGCCGTGCAAGCTGATCTTCGTTACCCCGGACTACTACGAAGAGCGCCCCAAGGCCTGCATGAACGGCTGGGGCAGCCTGTTCCTGACCATCACGCCGGATGGCACCGCGTTGCCCTGCCATGGCGCGCGCCAACTGCCGGTGCAGTTCCCCAATGTACGCGACCACGACCTGCGGCATATCTGGTACGACTCATTCGGTTTCAACCGCTTCCGTGGCTATGACTGGATGCCCGAGCCGTGCCGCTCGTGCGACGAGAAGGAAAAGGACTTCGGCGGCTGCCGTTGCCAGGCCTTCATGCTCACCGGCGACGCCAGCAAGGCGGACCCGGTGTGCGGCAAGTCGCCGGACCATGGCATCATCCTCAAGGCCCGTGAGGAGGCCGAACACGCAACGCTGGAGATCGAACAGATGACCTTCCGCAACGAGCGCAATTCCCATGTCATCGCCCGTGGCTGAGTTCAGCGCCGCCCAGGCGGTGGCCGCCGGCACCGACTACGCCGAGCTGAAGGTCGGCGCGCAAGGGGTGTTCTGGAACGAGTTCCGCCCCGCCGATGGCGCCTGCCGGGTCTGGCACTGGCGCGATCAGCAGGCCCGCTGCCTGACCCCGGACGGGTTCAGTGTGCGCAGCCGGGTCTATGAATACGGTGGCGGCAGCTTCTGCCTGGGCGCGGACGGGCTGGTATTCGTCAACGAAAAGGACCAGCAGGTCTACCTGCAGGCCCTGGATGACAGCCCACCGCGCCCGCTCACCCACGCCGACGACTGCCGCTATGGCGATGTGCAGTGGCAGGCCGGCAAGGTACTGGCCGTCGAAGAGCAGCATGGCCAACAGGTCGTGCATCGCCTGGTGAGCCTCTCGCCGGGGCATCGACAAATCCTGGCCGAAGGAGCCGACTTCTACGCCTCCCCCACGCTGAGCCTAGACGCAAAGCGCCTGGCCTGGATCGAATGGGACCGACCTGCCCAACCTTGGACCGTCACTCGACTGATGTGCCGGGAGCGCGAACCTTCTGGCGCCTGGGGCCCGGCACGCTGCATCGCTGGGCAGGACGAATCGCTGCAACAGCCTCGCTTCGATGAACAAGGCCGCTTGTATTGCCTGTCCGACCGCGACGGTTTCTGGCAGCCCTGGGGCGAACTCGACGGCCACTGGCAACGCCTGCCCGCCGCGCCCGCCGACCATGCCGCCGCCCCCTGGCAACTGGGCGCCAGCACCTGGCTGGCCCTTGGCCCCGCCAGCTACCTGGCCAGCTGGTTCGAGGACGGCTTCGGGCAATTGGGGCTGCGCCGCGCCGATGGCGAGGTGGAGCGTTACGCCAGTGCGTACACGCGTTTTCGCAGCCTGGCGCTGGATGACGGACAGCTCTACGCCGTAGCCGCTTCACCGATCAGCCCGCCGGCGGTGATCGCCATCGACCGGCGCAGCCACGAAGTCCAGGTGCTGGCAGGTGGCGCCGAGGTGCTCCCCGCCGAGGACATCAGCCTCCCACAGCCGATTCGTTACACCAGTGGCGAAGGCTCCGCCCACGGGTTCTTCTACCCCGCCATGCAAGGCACGGGCGGGCCATCGCCGCTGGTGGTGTTCATTCACGGCGGTCCGACTTCAGCCTGCTACCCGGTGCTCGACCCGCGCATCCAGTACTGGACCCAGCGCGGCTTTGCCGTCGCCGACCTCAACTACCGGGGCAGCAGCGGCTATGGTCGCGCCTACCGCCAGGCACTGCACCTGAACTGGGGAGCGAGTGATGTGGAAGATGCCTGCGCGGCAGTCGCCCACCTTGCCGGCCAGGGCCTGATTGCCCCTGACCAAGCCTTCATCCGTGGCGGCAGCGCCGGCGGTTACACCACCCTGTGCGCCTTGGCCTTCCGGGACGTCTTCCGCGGCGGCGCCAGCCTGTACGGCGTCAGCGACCCCGAAGCGCTGGGCCGGGCCACCCACAAGTTCGAAGGCGACTACCTGGACTGGCTGATCGGCGACCCCCGGCGCGATGCCGAGCGTTATCGCCAGCGCACGCCCCTGCTGCACGCCGGGCAGATCAAGGTGCCGGTGATCTTCTTCCAGGGTGAGCTGGACGCGGTGGTGGTGCCGGAGCAGACCCGCAGCATGCTTGAAGCGCTCAAGGCCAATGGCATCGAGGCCGAGGGGCATTTCTACGCGGGCGAGCGGCATGGTTTTCGCCAGGCGGCGAACCTGGCGCATGCGCTCGAGGAAGAGTGGAAGTTCTATTGCAGGTTGCTTGGTAAGGCCCCTTCAAACCATACGCAATCCCTGTAGGAGCGGCCTTGTGTCGCGAAAGGGCTGCAAAGCAGCCCC
>NZ_JAZDCT010000032.1:0-73691 GCF_036324045.1 Pseudomonas carassii
TACAGGGAATTGCGCTTTTCTGTAGGAGCGGCCTTGTGCCGCGAAAGGGCCGCAGAGCGGCCCCTGCGATCCAGGATCAGACCACGCCCTGCGCCAGCATGGCATCGGCAACTTTCACGAATCCGGCAATATTCGCGCCCTTGACGTAATTGATGCTGCCATCAGCCTCTTCCCCGTAATGCACGCAAGCATGGTGGATCGACTGCATGATGTGGTGCAGCTTGCTGTCCACCTCGCCCGCGGTCCACAGCAGGCGCATGGCGTTCTGCGACATCTCCAGACCCGACACGGCCACGCCGCCGGCGTTGGAAGCCTTGCCCGGCGCATAGAGGATGCCGGCCTCGATGAAGATATCCACAGCCTCCAGGGTGGTCGGCATGTTGGCACCCTCGGCCACGCAGATGCAGCCGTTGCGCAGCAGGGTACGGGCGTCCTCGGCGTTCAGTTCGTTCTGGGTGGCGCACGGCAGGGCGATGTCGCACGGCAGGGACCACGGCGTCTGGCCCTTGCGGAACTCCAGGCCGAACGGCCCGGCCAGCTCGCTGAGGCGACCGCGCTTGACGTTCTTCAGCTCCATCAGCGCATCCCATTGCGCGTCGTTCAGGCCGGCTTCGCAGAACAGGGTACCTTCGGAGTCGGACAGCGAGATCACCTTGCCGCCCAGGTCCATGACCTTGCGCGCAGCGTACTGGGCGACGTTGCCGGAGCCAGAGATTGCCACGCGGCGACCATCGATCCGCTTGTCCTGGCGCTTGAGCATCTCTTCGGCGAAGTACACGCAACCGTAGCCGGTGGCCTCCGGGCGGATCAGGCTGCCGCCGTAGGTCATACCCTTGCCGGTCAGCACCGAGGTGAACTGGTTGGCAAGGCGCTTGTACTGGCCGAACAGGAAGCCGATCTCGCGGGCGCCGACGCCGATATCACCGGCCGGCACGTCGAGGTCGGCACCGATATGGCGGTACAGCTCGCTCATGAACGCCTGGCAGAAGCGCATCACTTCGGCGTCGCTCTTGCCCTTCGGATCGAAGTCCGAACCACCCTTGCCGCCGCCCATGGGCAGCGAGGTCAGCGAGTTCTTGAACACCTGCTCGAAGGCCAGGAACTTGAGCACGCCCAGGTTCACCGACGGGTGGAAACGCAGACCGCCCTTGTACGGGCCGATGGCGCTGCTCATCTGGATGCGGTAGCCACGGTTGACCTGGACCTTGCCCTGGTCATCGACCCACGACACGCGGAACAGCACGGCGCGCTCGGGCTCGACCATACGTTCGAGGATGCCGGCCTTGAGGTAGTGAGGGTTTTGTTCGAGGAACGGCCACAGGCTGCGTAGCACTTCTTCCACGGCCTGGTGGAATTCGGGCTGGGCCGGGTCGCGCTGTTGCAGGCGGGCCAGGAAATCGTCGACGGATTCGATCATGGTAGACATCTCACCAAGAGGGATAGTTTTTGGTTTTTTCCCGAATGTACCAAGAACCAATCGCACTGGAACAGGGCGAAATGTCGTTTTTATGAAATTATTTGGTGCAATTTCTATAAGTGTATACAAGTTAGAAATCGCGTCGCCTGCTTCGCCGGCAAGCCGGCTCCTACAAATATGGCACCTGTAGGAGCCGGCTTGGCGGCGAACGGGCCGAAAAACAGGCACAAAAATGGGGCCCCGAAGGGCCCCATTACGGTGCGGTTAAATCCGGCTTACTGAGCCAGTTTCTTGTGACGCACACGGTGCGGCTGAGCAGCGGCGTCGCCCAGGCGCTTCTTGCGGTCGGCTTCGTACTCGGTGTAGTTGCCCTCGAAGAACACCACGCTCGAGTCGTCCTCGTACGCCAGGATGTGAGTGGCCACACGGTCCAGGAACCAACGGTCGTGGGAAATCACAATGGCGGCGCCCGGGAAGTCCAGCAGGGCTTCTTCCAGAGAACGCAGGGTTTCGACGTCGAGGTCGTTGGACGGTTCGTCGAGCAGCAGGACGTTGCCGCCCTCCTTCAGGGTCAGGGCCAGGTGCAGACGGCCACGCTCACCACCGGAGAGGTCCTTGACGAACTTCTGCTGATCGCCGCCCTTGAAGTTGAAGCGGCCGACGTAGGTGCGCGACGGGATCTCGTAGCTGCCGATGCGGATCTGGTCGGAACCGTCGGAGATCTGCTGGAACACGGTCTTGCTGCCGTCCAGGTCCTCGCGGCTCTGGTCGACGCAGGCCAGTTGCACGGTTTCGCCGATCTCGATGCTGCCCGAATCCGGTTGCTCCTTGCCCATCAGCATGCGGAACAGGGTCGACTTACCGGCACCGTTACCACCGATCACGCCGACGATGGCGCCCTTGGGCATGGCGAACGACAGGTTGTCGATCAGCACGCGATCGCCGTAGCCCTTGGTGACGTTCTTGAACTCGATGACCTTGTCGCCCAGCCGCGGACCGGCCGGGATGTAGATCTCGTTGGTCTCGCTGCGTTTCTGGAATTCCTGCGACTGCATCTCTTCGAAGCGCTGCAAACGGGCCTTGGACTTGGACTGGCGGGCTTTCGCGCCTTTGCGCACCCACTCCAGTTCCTCTTTCATGGCCTTCTCGTGGGCGCTCTGCTGCTTGGATTCTTGAGCCAGACGCTCCGACTTGGCCTCCAGCCAGCCCGAGTAGTTGCCTTCGTACGGGATGCCGGCGCCGCGGTCCAGTTCGAGGATCCAGCCGGCGACGTTGTCGAGGAAGTAACGGTCGTGGGTGATCGCCACCACGGTGCCGGGGAAGTCGTGGAGGAAACGCTCAAGCCAGGCCACCGAGTCGGCGTCCAGGTGGTTGGTCGGCTCGTCCAGCAGCAGCATGTCGGGAGCCGACAGCAGCAGGCGGCACAGGGCCACGCGGCGCTTCTCGCCACCGGACAGGTGCTCGATCTTGGCGTCCCAGGCCGGCAGGCGCAGGGCGTCGGCGGCGACGTCCAGCTGGCGCTCCAGGTTGTGGCCGTCGGCGGCCTGCAGGATGGCCTCGAGCTTGGCCTGCTCGGCGGCCAGTTTGTCGAAGTCGGCGTCCGGGTCGGCGTAGGCGGCGTAGACCTCGTCCAGGCGGGCCTGGGCGTCCTTGATCACACTGACCGCTTCCTCGACCACTTCACGCACGGTCTTGGTCGGGTCCAGCTGCGGCTCCTGGGGCAGGTAGCCGACGTTGATGTCGGGCATCGGACGGGCTTCGCCGTCGAATTCCTTGTCGACGCCCGCCATGATCCGCAGCAGGGTCGATTTACCCGCGCCGTTCAGGCCCAGCACGCCGATCTTGGCGCCTGGGAAGAACGACAGGGAAATGTTCTTGAGAATTTCCCGCTTCGGCGGCACGACCTTGCTCAGCCGATGCATGGTGTAGACGTATTGAGCCAAAACCAAGCCCTCTATCAGATAGGTAAAGACACGCGCCCCGGCATGGGCCAGGGGGATGTGATTACGGGGTGTCGTTGAACAAAGTGGGCCATTCTACGCCAACTCGCGGCGTTGCACAGATGGGTAGATGGCGGCGCCGTTCGGCGGCTATCGCGGGTCAAGCCCGCTCCCACGCTACGGCGTTGTTGCGTGGGAGCGGGCTTGACCCGCGATCGAGGTGACGCAGGCTCAGACGTGCGCTTGCTTGACCTTGCCACGCGGCAGGCGGCAACGGTCCGATTGCTCGGTCAGGCGCGCGGCCCAGGCGGCCTTGACGCTGAAGCCGCCGCTGCGGGCAGGTTTTTCAGCAGCCTTGGCGGCGGGCTTGCTCGCGACCTTGGCGGGCGCGGCAGCAGGCTTGGCAGGCGCCGGGGCGACGGCCTCGACCGCGGGCTTGGCCTGCTTGCGCAGTTCGGCCAGCGACGGCGTCTTGTTGGCACTGGCGGCAGCCGTGTCCGGCTTGGCCAGCGAACGCTGGCAGGTCTTGCAGGATACGTCCTCGGTCACGGCAGTGCTGACCAGGGTCTGACTGCTGCGCCCACAGGCGGAATCGAGGCCATTGGTGGAATAGTGGGTAACCAAAACCGTACATCTCCGTTGCGTTGACTATGAAGCGGGCGGCATTCTCGCACAGGTTGCTGGGGCTTGCCGAACCGACATGACCGGCTGCCGGGCGGGTCGCCGACAAGCAGACTGGCACTTTGCCATGTTTGCGGGCATGCTAGTCGGCTTCTCGCGTGCGCCTTATAGTGCGCCCAGCGACCACGGCACGCGCCGTGCATGCTGCGAGGACGCAACCCCTGCCATCGCCAGCCAAATCGCAGGACCCAACGCTTGACCAATCTCACGCAACCGTCATCCCTGCGGCCTGCCGATACCTCGGCCGGCACACACCTGCGTGGCTCGCTCAAGGGGGCGCTGGCCCTGCTCGCCCTGGTTTTGCTGGGCTTGCTGTTGTGGCAACTGTTCGCCCAGTTCCGCCATACCCAGGCCGACCTGCGCCAGCATAGCCTGGCGACCAGCGCCGAACTGGCCGACCACCTGAGCCTGAACATGGCGCTCAAGGCCCAGCAGTCGCTGAACCTGGTCCAACCTTACGTCAAACCACCGGCGCCTGCCGCCCTGCCGAGCCTGCTCACCACCTTGCAGGCCCGCCTGCCCGCCTTGCGCGATCTGGCCTGGCTGGACGCCACCGGGCAGGTGCGCAGCGACAGCCTCGACGGCACGCCGGACCGTCAGTTGATTGACGACCTCCTGCAACTGAACCAGGGCCGCGGCTTCTTCTATGGCAACGGCGCCGACAACCAGCGGGTGTACCTGCTGCTGCGCCAGCCGACCGAGCAGGACCGCGGCTACTGGCTGCTACGCCTGAGCCCGGACTACTACCAGGAGCTGACCCGCCACCTGGACGGCCCCACCCACCCCCTGTGGCTGCTGGAAAACAGCCGTAGCGGCGAGATCATCCAGCACCACGGCCACCGCCAGACCAGCGACGAGCCGTTGCAGAGCGTGATGCTCGCGTTCATCGACAACAGCACCTGGCAACTGCGTGGCCTGTTCGACGCCGGCCTTGCCCGCGACAAACTGCTGCCGGCGCTGATCGGCAAGTGCGTGCTGGTGCTGTTCTGCGCCCTGCTGCCGGTGCTGGCGCTGATCAACATGCGCCGCCGCCAGCGCGCCCTGCAGGAAGATCGCCGACGCTACCAGGAAATCTTCGAGGGCACCGGCGTGGCCCTGTGCGTGCTCGACCTGTCCAGCCTGCCCGGCCAGCTCGACCGTTACCACCTACGCAACCGCGCCGCGCTCAAGCAAAGCCTGGCGCTGGACACCAGGCTGCGCCGCACGCTGCTGGCGGAACTGAAGATCACCGAGATCAACCAGGTGGCGCGCCAGCTGCTCAACGTCGACTGCCACGAAGGCGCCTGGCAGCGCCTGATCGAGGGCAGCGGCGACAGCCGCGACAGTGTCGGCATGCAACTGATCGACGCGCTGATCGAAGAACGCCAGCAGCTTGAACTGGAAGTGCGCCTGCCCGCCCCGCTGGGCGGTGAGCTGCACCTGTGGCTGATGGTCCGCCTGCCCCAGCAGCGCCGCGACTACCAGGCAGTGATCCTGAGCATCAGCGACATCACCAGCCGCAAGCAGGTGGAGCTGTCGCTGCTCGAACGCGAAGGCTTCTGGTCGGACGTGGTGCGCACCGTGCCCGACCAGCTCTACGTGCAGGACGTCAACAGCCAGCGGATGATCTTCAGCAACCGCCACCTCGGCCAGACCCTGGGCTACGACCGCGTGGAGCTGGCGCAGATGGGCGACCGCTTCTGGGAAATGCTCCTGCACCCCGGCGACGCCGAGCACTACCGCGCCCTGCGCCAGCAGCAGCGCGACACCAGCTACGGCGAGTCGCTGCACTGCCAGCTGCGCTTCCGTCACCGTGACGGTGGCTGGCGCTGCTACGACATCCGCGAACAGGTGCTGACCCGCGACAGCGAGGGCCTGGTCACCCGCATCATCGGCGTGGGCAAGGACGTTACCGTGCAGATCGAGGCCAGCGAGTCCCTGCGCGACAGCGAGCAGCGCTACCGCATGCTCGCCGAAAGCATCAGCGACGTGATCTTCTCCACCGACAGCCAACTGCAGCTCAACTACGTCAGCCCGTCGGTGCAGGCGGTGCTGGGCTATCAGGCCGACTGGATCTTCGCCAACGGCTGGCAGTCGATCGTCGCCAACCCCGCCCAGCTCAGCGGCGTCTACAACCTGTTGGAGCGGGTCAGCAAGGTGCTGGGCGACAGCGAGCAGTTGGCCCAGTTGCGCAGCACCCTGCCCACCCAGCTGTTCCTGTTCGACTGCCTGCGCGCCGACGGCCGCAAGATCCCCATCGAGCTGCGCCTGGTGCTGGTATGGGACGAACACGAGCGCTTCGAGGGCGTGCTCGGCGTGGGCCGCGACATCAGCCAGCAGCGTCGGGCCGAGAAAGACCTGCGCATGGCCGCGACGGTGTTCGAACACTCCACCTCGGCGATCCTCATCACCGATCCGGCCGGCTATATCGTCCAGGCCAACGAGGCCTTCAGCCGGGTCAGCGGCTATGCCGTGGCCGAAGTGCTCGACCAGCTGCCCGGCATGCTCACCGTCGAACAGCAGCAGAGCGCCCAGCTGGGCTATGTGCTCAAGCAACTGAGCCAGCGCGGCACCTGGGAAGGCGAGGTCTGGCTCAAGCGCCGCAACGGCGAGCACTACCCGGCGTGGGTGGGCATCACTGCGGTGCTCGACGACGAGGGCGACCTGGCCAGCTACGTGTGCTTCTTCACCGACATCAGCGAGCGCAAGGCCAGCGAACAGCGCATCCACCGCCTGGCCTACTATGACGCCCTGACTCACCTGCCCAACCGCACGCTGTTCCAGGACCGCCTGTACACCGCCCTGCAGCAGGCCGAACGGCACAAGGCCTGGGTGGTGCTGATGTTCCTCGACCTCGACCGCTTCAAGCCGATCAACGACTCCCTCGGCCATGCCGCGGGTGACCGCATGCTCAAGGACATGGCCGAGCGCCTGCTGGCCTGCGTCGACGACGACGACACCGTGGCGCGCATGGGCGGCGACGAATTCACCCTGCTGCTGCAGCCCAAGGCCAGCCGCGAGCAGGCGCTCAACCGGGCCATCCATGTCGCCGAGAACATCCTCGACGGGCTGGTCACGCCGTTCGTCCTGGAAAACCGCGAGTTCTTCGTCACCGCCAGTATCGGTATCGCCCTGAGCCCGCAGGACGGCAGCGAACTCAGCCAGCTGATGAAAAACGCCGACACGGCGATGTACCACGCCAAGGAGCGCGGCAAGAACAACTTCCAGTTCTACCAGACGGACATGAACGCCAGCGCCCTGGAGCGCCTGGAGCTGGAAAGCGACCTGCGCCATGCCCTGGAGCAGAACGAGTTCATTCTCTACTACCAGCCGCAGTTCAGCGGCGACGGCAAGCGCCTGACCGGCGCCGAGGCGCTGCTGCGCTGGCGCCACCCGACCCGCGGCCTGGTGCCGCCGGGCGACTTCATCCCGGTGATCGAGGAACTGGGCCTGGTGGTCGACGTCGGCGACTGGGTGCTGCGCGAGGCGTGCCGCCAGCTCAAGGCCTGGCACAAGGAGAAGGTGCGGGTGCCGAAGGTGTCGGTGAACATTTCCGCCCGGCAGTTCTCCGACGGCCAGTTGGGCACGCGCATCGCCACCATCCTCGAGGAAACCGGGCTGCCCCCGGCTTGCCTGGAGCTGGAGCTGACCGAGAGCATCCTGATGCGCGAGGTCAACGAGGCCATGCAGATCCTCGACAGCCTGAAGAACCTCGGCCTGAGCATCGCGGTCGACGACTTCGGTACCGGCTACTCGTCGCTCAACTACCTCAAGCAGTTCCCCATCGACGTGCTGAAGATCGACCGCACCTTCGTCGACGGCCTGCCCGAGGGCGAGCAGGACGCGCAGATCGCCCGGGCGATCATCGCCATGGCTCATAGCCTCAATCTGGCGGTGATCGCCGAGGGCGTGGAGACCCACGAGCAGCTTGAGTTCCTGCGCGAACACGGCTGCGACGAGGTGCAGGGCTACCTGTTTGGCCGACCGATGCCGGCCAACCAGTTCGAGGCGCAGTTCAGCAACGAGACGTTGTTCATGTTCCAGTGACCACGGCGCCACACGGCCCCTGTAGGAGCGGCCTTGTGCCGCGAAAGGACCGCAAAGCGGTCCCTGCGATCTTTGAGCCAACGCCAAAATCCTGGGTCTGCTACACAGCCCTTTCGCGGCACAAGGCCGCTCCTACAGGGGCACGGCGTGGCACCTGAAAACCGGACCCAAAAGTCAACTCAAGCCCAGAAACGGCGCGGGCTGCAACATGAGGGCCATTGGTCCGCGACTTGATGCCACTTCATATGCCAGCGGTGAATCAATCGGTTAGAATGCACCCCCAATTCTGCCCGATCCTTGAGGACCGCCATGTTCAGCCGTGATTTGACCATTGCCAAGTATGACGCCGAACTCTTCGAAGCCATGCAGCAAGAAGCCCTGCGCCAGGAAGCGCATATCGAGCTGATCGCTTCGGAAAACTACACCAGCCCGGCGGTCATGGAGGCCCAGGGTTCGGTTCTGACCAACAAGTACGCCGAAGGCTACCCAGGCAAGCGTTACTACGGTGGTTGCGAGTACGTCGACGTCGTCGAGCAACTGGCCATCGACCGCGCCAAGGAGCTGTTCGGTGCCGACTACGCCAACGTCCAGCCGCACGCCGGCTCCCAGGCCAACGCCGCCGTCTACCTGGCCCTGCTGTCGGCCGGTGACACCATCCTGGGCATGAGCCTGGCCCACGGCGGTCACCTGACCCACGGCGCCAGCGTTTCCTCCTCGGGCAAGCTGTACAACGCCATCCAGTACGGCATCGACGCCAACGGCCTGATCGACTACGACGAAGTCGAAGCACTGGCCCTGGAGCACAAGCCGAAGATGATCGTCGCCGGTTTCTCCGCCTACTCGCAGGTCCTGGACTTCCCACGCTTCCGTGAAATCGCCGACAAGGTCGGTGCCTACCTGTTCGTCGACATGGCCCACGTCGCTGGCCTGGTCGCCGCTGGCGTGTACCCGAACCCTGTTCCGTTCGCCGACGTGGTCACCACCACCACCCACAAGACCCTGCGCGGTCCGCGTGGCGGCCTGATCCTGGCCCGTACCAACGCCGACATCGAGAAGAAGCTGAACTCCGCGGTCTTCCCAGGCGCCCAGGGCGGCCCGCTGGAGCACATCATCGCCGCCAAGGCGATCTGCTTCAAAGAAGCGCTGCAGCCTGAGTTCAAGTCCTACCAGCAGCAAGTGGTGAAGAACGCCCAGGCCATGGCCGAAGTGTTCATCGAGCGTGGTTTCGACGTCGTCTCCGGCGGCACCCAGAACCACCTGTTCCTGCTGTCGCTGATCAAGCAGGATATCTCCGGTAAGGACGCCGACGCCGCCCTGAGCAAGGCCTTCATCACCGTCAACAAGAACTCGGTCCCGAACGACCCACGTTCGCCGTTCGTCACCTCGGGCCTGCGTTTCGGCACCCCAGCCGTCACCACCCGTGGCTTCAAGGAAGCCGAGTGCCGCGAACTGGCCGGCTGGATCTGCGACATCCTGGCCGACCTGAACAACGAAGCGGTGATCGACGCCGTGCGTGAGAAGGTCAAGGCCATCTGCAAGAAGCTGCCGGTGTACGGCAACTGATTGGCGGACGCCTGATGTGAAAAAGCCCGGCCATGTGCCGGGCTTTTTTGTGCGTCCGATGCTGGGCGATTGTCTTGTAGCGCTCTCCAGATCAAGCGCCGCGCCGGCGGCGCTCGATCTCACTGGCGCTGCAAATCTTCCATCCCCCCCCCTGCTCGCTCAATCGATGCTTGATAGGCGCACACTCTGAGTGTTTGCAGCAATTGCCAGATAAGCACTCGCTTCGACGCAGCTTCGGATACCTCCTCATCCAAGCCAACTTCCAAAAGAAAGTCATCAAAACTCGACCCCACGTGAAGGTTCATTCGATCGTCCCCCTTGCACAAACTGGAGGCAAAAAGATGCCGCCATCAGGCGGCATCAACAAGCCAGACATTTCTGACTCACCCGTAATTCAGTGCCTCAAACCCTGCCCGGATCTTCTCCTCCGGTAACTCATCGGCAATGAACACCATCACGCTTTCCCGCGCTTCGCCGTCCTTCCACTCGGCGTCCCAGTCAAAGCCATAGAGCTTGAGCACCCCTTGGAACACCAGGCGGCGATCCTCGCCAGCAATGTTCAGCACGCCCTTGTAGCGCAACAACTGCTTGCCATGCTCCTCCAGCAACGCGTTCATGAAGTCGCTGAGCCGATCGATGTCCAATGGTGTCTCGGTGCGCAAAACCAACGTTGATATACGGTCCGGGGTGGTCGGCTTGAGCACAGGGCGCAAGGCCGGCTTGAGGCTGATGCCCAGGTCTGGGTTGAGGTTGAACCCTCGCACATCGAGCAGCTCGGCCAGGTCGATGCGGCCGTGCTCGACCACGCGGATCGTCGCACGGCCATTGATACGCGCCAGGCGCTCGCGCAGGGCGTCGACTACCTGCGGCTCGACCAGGTCGGTCTTGCTCAGCAGCAGGCGGTCGGCAAAGCCGACCTGGGCCTGGGCGATGGCCTGGGTCAGGTGCAGCTCGGCGTGGGCGGTGTCGACCAGGGTGATGATGCCGTCGAGGATATAGCGCTCGCGCAACTCTTCATCGATGAAGAAGGTCTGCGCCACCGGCGCCGGGTCGGCAAGGCCGGTGCATTCGATGACCAGGCGATCGAAGGCGATTTCACCGGCATCCAGCCGTTCGAGCAGCAGGTAAAGGGCCCGGGTCAGGTCGCCATGGATGCTGCAGCACACGCAGCCGTTGGCCAGGGTCATGACCTGCACCGGTTCATCGCCCAGCAGCTGGCTGTCGATGCCGGCCTCGCTGAATTCGTTCTCGATCACGGCGAGCTTCAGGCCATGCTCGGCCTTGAGCATGTGCTTGAGCAATGTGGTCTTGCCGGCGCCAAGGAAGCCGGTCAGCACGGTAACGGGAATCGGCGTTTGCACGCGGTTGTCTCCTGCAGCTGAAAATGAAAGTGGGAGCCCGGTTGCCCGGGCTCCCACTGGTTCACGCGTGTCGCGGGTTCAACAGCACTTGGGCCCGGACTTGCCACCATAGCGCGCTTCCTGGCGCTCGCGGAAGAACTCCTCGTAGCTCATCACCGGCTTGTCCGGGTGCTTCTTCTGCATGTGCTCGACATAGTTGTCGTAGTCGGGCATGCCGACCATCAGGCGGGCAGCCTGCCCCAGGTACTTACCCAGTCGACCCAGGTCGTTGAACATCGCGGCGATCCTCTCAAGCGTCAGGCAGGGCCTGGAACGGGGTTTCCTTGTCGCTGCGCTCCTTGCGACCCAGGGCGGCGAGGCCGACCTTGACAGCGAAGAACAGCACGCTGAACACCACCACCAGGAACAGCACGGTCAAGCCGGCGTTGGTGTAGGCGTTGAAGATCACGTGCTGCATCTGGCCGATGTCCTTGGCCGGGGCCAGCACCTGGCCAGCGTCCAGCGCGGTGCTGTACTTCTTGGCCAGGGCCAGGAAGCCGACCGCCGGGTTCGGGTCGAACAGCTTGATCAGGCCCGCGGTGGTGGTGCAGATCAGCAGCCACACGGCCGGCAGCAGGGTGACCCAGACGTAGCGCTGGCGCTTCATCTTGATCAGCACCACGGTGCCAAGCATCAGGGCGATGCCGGCGAGCATCTGGTTGGAGATGCCGAACAGCGGCCACAGGGTGTTGATGCCCCCCAGCGGGTCGATCACGCCCTGGTACAGCAGGTAGCCCCACAGCGCCACGCAACCGGCGGTGCCGATCAGGTTGGCGGTCCACGACTCGGTGCGTTTCAGGGCCGGCACGAAGCTGCCCAGCAGGTCCTGCAGCATGAAGCGCCCGGCACGGGTACCGGCGTCCACGGCGGTGAGGATGAACAGTGCCTCGAACAGAATTGCGAAGTGGTACCAGAACGCCATGGTGTTCTCGCCCGGCAACACCTGGTGGAGGATCTGCGCGATACCGACCGCCAGGGTCGGCGCACCGCCGGCACGGGCCAGGATGGTGTGCTCGCCGATATCACGGGCGGTGGCCTCAAGCTGCTCGGGGGTGATCATGAAGCCCCAGCTGCTGACGGTCTGCGCCACCGAGGCGACGTCGGCACCGACCACCGCGGCCGGGCTGTTCATGGCGAAGTACACGCCCGGCTCGATCACCGAGGCGGCGACCATGGCCATGATGGCGACGAACGACTCCATGAGCATGCCGCCATAGCCGATGTAGCGGGCGTTGGTTTCGTTGTCCAGCAGCTTGGGCGTGGTCCCCGAGGAGATCAGCGCATGGAAGCCGGACACCGCGCCGCAGGCGATGGTGATGAACAGGAACGGGAACAGGGTGCCCTTCCACACCGGGCCCGTGCCGTCGGTGAACTGGGTCAGCGCCGGCATTTTCAGCTCTGGCGCGATGATCAGGATGCCGATGGCAAGGCCAACGATGGTGCCGATCTTGAGGAAGGTCGACAGGTAGTCACGCGGCGCCAGCACCAGCCACACCGGCAGCACGGCGGCGACGAAACCGTAGCCGACCAACATCCAGGTGATCTGCACGCCGGTGAAGGTGAACGCCGGGCCCCACACCGGATCCGCGGCGATCTGGCCCCCCAGCCAGATCGACAGCAGCAGCAGGACCACGCCAATGACCGAAATCTCGCCGATGCGGCCCGGGCGGATGTAGCGCATGTAGATGCCCATGAACATCGCGATCGGGATGGTCGCCATCACCGTGAACATGCCCCATGGGCTTTCGGCCAGGGCCTTGACCACGATCAGCGCCAGCACCGCGAGGATGATGATCATGATCAGGAAGCAGCCGAACAGGGCAATGGTGCCGGGGATGCGGCCCATTTCCTCGCGGACCATGTCGCCCAGCGAGCGGCCGTTGCGGCGGGTGGAGAGGAACAGGACCATGAAGTCCTGCACCGCGCCGGCCAGCACCACGCCGGCGATCAGCCACAGCGTGCCGGGCAGGTAGCCCATCTGCGCGGCGAGCACCGGGCCGACGAGCGGGCCGGCGCCGGCGATGGCGGCGAAGTGATGGCCGAAGAGAATGTGCTTGTTGGTCGGGACGTAGTCCAGGCCATCGTTGTTGAGTACCGCGGGCGTGGCCCGGCGGGGGTCGAGCTGCATCACCTTGGTGGCGATGAACAGGCTGTAGTAACGGTAGGCGACCAGGTAGAGGGCCACTGCCGCGACCACGATCCACAAGGCGTTGATGGCCTCTCCGCGACGCAGGGCGACCACACCCAGCGCGCAGGCTCCTATGACCGCCAGCGCCAGCCACGGGATATGGCGTAGCAGGCTGTTATTGTTGTTCATGGCATGCTTCCAGCTAAGTGGTTGGAATAGACAGCCCTCTGAGTCTAGGGCCTGCTCGCTGCCATTACCATATTCAAATTGGCCTTAACGCTACGCCGTGGGCTCCGGCCTAGAGCGGTGCCATCTTGATCAACCTGACAATTTTGCCAGTTGGCAAGGCTTTGCTCCGGGCGCACCTTGACCAGGTCTTGAATACACAAGGATGCGGTGCAATGAAATTCAACTACCTGCTCAAGGCCTCTTTCACCAGCCTGCTCGCCTCGGTGGCAATGCAAGCCTATGCCGCCCCCATCGAACCCCTGCATGGCGCCATGGAAGTACCTGTGGCGCGCCAACTGGCTTGCTACAACGCACAGGATTTCCATTGGCCGGAGGATGGTTCGAGCATCAAGAGTCCCGGCTGCAGGGCGGCTTACCAACACGTCTACCGCAAGTTCGGCAACGACGCCCTGCAGGCGGTCTATCAGTTCAACCAGTGGCACGAGGTGTCGAAGAACGTCACTGACTACCGCAACATCGAAGCGGTCAAAAAGGCCATTCCCGACGGCCAGCTGTGCTCTGCGGGCAATGTCGTGGACCCGGCGGTGGTACACAAGGCCAAGAGTGGAGCGAGCAAGGCAGTGGGCAATGCGCAGCAGCTGCACGTCGTGGTCAACGACAAGAGCGGCCTGGACCAACCCGCCGAGTGGGCCACCCAGGAACTGCTCAAGGGTGCCGACAACAAAGTGCGCATGCGCTACAAGATCGAGGCCGTGCACAACCCCAGCTACTGGGAGATCTATGTGTCCAAGCCGGGCTACAACCCCGCAGAGCGCGCGCTGAAGTGGGACGACCTGGAACTGGTACAGGAAATCGGTGACGTGCCACCGGTGAACGGCTACTACGAACTGGAGGTCGACCTGAAGAACCACACCGGCAAGCGTGTCATCTACAGCCGTTGGCAGCGGGTGGATCCGGAGGGCGAAGGCTTCTACAACTGCAGCGATGTGAACATCCTCGGCGGTAGATAGCCTCTGGTTGATCCGCCGACAGGGATATCCATGGCTGGGCTATAGTCAGAAGATCTGACGAGGACCCAGCCATGACCAGCTCCCACGACGATCGCCGCCGTTTCCAACGCATCGCCTTCGACGCCCCCACCGAGCTGCGCCAGGGCGAACGTCACTGGCCGGTGAAACTGCTTGACCTGTCGCTCAAGGGCCTGCTGATCGAATGCCCCAGGCCCTGGGACGCCGATCTGACGCAGGACTTCGAAGCCGTCATCCACCTCGACGACAGGAAGACCCAGGTGCAGATGCAGGTCGAACTGCGTCACGAAGAACCGACCCGCCTGGGCTTTGTCTGCCTGTACATCGACATCGATTCGATGACCCACCTGCACCGTCTTGTGGAACTGAACCTGGCCGACGGCACCGAAATGATGCGCGAGCTGCGCGAACTCATCGAAGATTGATATCTCTTAGCCTGCTATCTATCTGGTCGTGACGGCTTTCCTGTCCGGCCAGACAGCTTTCCTACGCCTGCCAGCCTGTTTGTACACACCCCTCTGGAACAGCCTCCTGCATGTTGGAACGCAACCTGCATCCAGGTTTCACGCACCCTGGACGCACCCGTTCCGTCGCTACGATCAAAACTTTGTATACAATTTTTGTGGCAATTTTTTGTGGTAGTTGTCTACAGTAGCGGCACAACAATAAACAGAGAGCCTGCTCCATGACCACGTCCCCCAGCACGTCTCCCGCCCCGCGCCCCGAGGACGAGAACCTCGGCCTCGGCGCCAACCTGGCCTACGGGCTGCAGCATGTCCTGACCATGTATGGAGGGATCGTCGCCGTCCCCCTGATCCTCGGCCAGGCCGCCGGCCTGGCCCCGGCGGAAATCGGCCTGCTGATCGCTGCCTCGCTGTTCGCCGGGGGCCTGGCCACGTTGCTGCAGACCCTTGGCCTGCCGTTTTTCGGCTGCCAGCTGCCATTGGTGCAGGGCGTATCGTTCGCCGGCGTGGCGACCATGGGCGCGATCCTCGGCAGTCAGAGTGGCGGCGGCTTGCCTTCGGTGCTGGGCGCGGTGATGGCGGCCTCGCTGATCGGTTTCCTGATCACTCCGGTGTTCTCGCGCATCACCAAGTTCTTCCCACCACTGGTCACCGGCATCGTCATCACCACCATCGGCCTGACCCTGATGCCGGTGGCCGCGCGCTGGGTGATGGGTGGCAACAGCGCCTCGCCGGAATTCGGCAGCGTGGCCAACATCGGCCTGGCCGGGCTGACCTTCGCTATCGTCCTGCTGCTGAGCAAGCTGGGCAGTGCGAGTATCTCGCGCCTGTCGATCCTCCTGGCCATGGTCGCCGGCACCCTGATTGCCTGGGCGCTGGGCATGACCGATTTCAGCAAGGTCACCGAAGGCCCGATCTTTGCCTTCCCCACGCCGTTCCACTTCGGCATGCCGACCTTCCACATCGCCGCGATCCTGTCGATGTGCATCGTGATCATGGTGACCCTGGTGGAAACCTCGGCGGACATCCTCGCAGTCGGTGAGATCATCGACACCAAGGTCGACTCCAAGCGCCTGGGCAACGGCCTGCGCGCCGACATGGCGTCGAGCATCCTGGCACCGATCTTCGGCTCGTTCACCCAGAGCGCCTTCGCCCAGAACGTCGGCCTGGTGGCCGTGACCGGAGTGAAGAGCCGCTACGTGGTGGCCACCGGCGGGGTGATCCTGGTGGTGCTGGGCCTGCTGCCGATCATGGGCCGGGTCATTGCCGCGGTACCGACCCCGGTCCTGGGTGGCGCGGGCATCGTGCTGTTCGGCACCGTGGCGGCCAGCGGCATCCGCACCCTGTCCAAGGTCAACTACAAGAACAACGTCAACCTGATCATCGTCGCCGCCTCGCTGGGCTTCGGCATGATCCCGATCGCGGCGCCGACCTTCTACCACAACTTCCCGAGCTGGTTCGAAACCATCTTCCACTCCGGCATCAGCTCGGCGGCGATCATGGCCATCCTGCTGAACCTGATCTTCAACCACTTCACCACCGGCAACTCGGAGAACCAGTCGGTGTTCGCCGCGGCCTACGAGCGCACCATCCAGTACTCGGACATCTCGGCCCTGCGCGATGGCGACTACTTCAAGGACGGCAAGCTGTTCGACGCCGACGGCAACGAGGTTCCGGTGCTGGAACTCGACGAGCACGGCAACGAGGCGCCCAGGCGCAAGGCAGTTGCCGAACACTGATCGCTGACCAGGACGGTCATCGAGGGGGAGCCGACGCGCATCGTCGGCTCCTTTTTTTCATCGTGGTGAGCGTGACCAAAGAAGGCAGGCAGAGAAGGCCTACTGCTCCACCTGGTATTTATGCCAGTTTCGACGCTCGTAACAATGAAGGACAGTAGCCAGTACGACGCGTGGCTGGGCAAAACGCATGAAAATTGCCCACACCGAAACCGTTGGCCCTCATATAAACCCGGAGTTCTCGAATCATGCGCCTTCTGGCAAGAGACAGGCAGCACTCCATCATGTCCAGTCATGACTCAAGTGATCGTGTCACTACAGTTTACAGCTATGTATCCTTTGGCAGTGTCTCGCGCACGGACACTGATAGGCAGCCGCTTGCCTACACCGGAAAAGTTCAAGAGCTCATCACAATGGGTTATCTACTTGGAAATGGGAAAAGAAACTACAATCCAACGCTCATGCGCTTTAACTCTCCGGACGCTTTGAGCCCATTCCGAGCGGGAGGCATCAACGCTTATGCTTACTGCTCCAACAATCCTACAAACTTCACCGACCCCTCAGGAAATAGAAGGATAGGCATACGCCATCAAGATAAACCACACAATGATAAGCTTCTAAAAATTGCCATGAAAGCATCCAACGCCACTACCCCCAGCGAAAAGCAAGAGTTTCTTGACCTACACAAACTGTTGCGTACCGCTTACGATTCAGCGCCCGAAAGCGTCGACCAACTGCATCAACAAAACCCAAAATACACCAAAAATATTAAAAAACTTTCTATTCAATCAGCAAATTTTTATGGCCGAGAACTACTGAAAAAGCGTTTTGGAGAACAAAGCGATCCCTATGTGCTGGGCATGCTCACTCAAGACCGTCAGCGCGTGGAGCTCATAGCGAAAGCCCCTTGGGTATCGGTAGATTATTCAAACAACAAAATGCACCTGGAAGAAAACACTCCCGCATCCACACGCCATATAATTGACCTCGTCACCTTCTTCATAGATATCTCCAGCACGAGAACCGAGAATAATTAACCAATCAAACCCAATGAACCCTGGATATAAATTTCACACATGCTTATCCATGTGAATGAAAGTACCCACTCAACACATTCAGATCCCCCACCTCCAACACCCCCGCCAGATAGCGCAACTGCAACCAAGCCCGCAGGTACTCATGCCGTGCCTGCGCCAGATCGCGCCTGGCACCGAATAGCTGTTGCTCGGCATCCAGCACGTCGAGGTTGACCCGCTCCCCTCCCCGCACGCTCTTGCGCGTGGCCTGCACCAGGGCCGAGGCAGCCTTCACCGCCAGGTCGTAGGCACGAATCTTTGCTGTGCCACTGGCGCACAGGTTGAACTGTCGACGCAGCTGGTTCAGCGTGTCGCGCAGCTGCGCATCCAGCTCAAAACCCGCGGCATCACGCTGGGCCCGGGCCTGGCGCACCGACGCCTGTACACCGCCGCCGGCAAACAGCGGCACGCTCAACTGCACACCGATGCTGTCGGTGTCGTAGCGCTGGTTGTAGCTGCTCTCGGAGCTGGAACTGGAAATGCCCTTGCTGGCATAGGCACTCAACGAAGGCAGGTGCCCGGCCCGTTGCCGCTCGATGTTCTGCTCGGCAACCTCGAGCCCATGGCGCTGGCTGGCCAGCTCGGCGTTGTGGGCGACGGCCAGGTCGCGCCAGGGCTCGAAACGCGTGGGGGTGAGGGTCTGGACGCGGAAGTCGCCGGTCATCGGCGCCAGGTCCTCGACCGCCACCGGCTCGCCGATGATCGCCTGCAAGGCCCGCAACGCCGCATCGAGATTGTCGCCGGCCTCGATCTCCTGGGCCTGGGCCAGCTCATAACGGGCGCGGGTTTCCAGCACATCGGTGCGGGTGCCCTCGCCGCCCTTGAGCAGGCGCTCGTTGAGGGTCAGCTGCTCGGCGTAGGTACGCCGCTGGGCCTGGGCCAGGGCGATCTGCTCGTTGGCGAACAGCGCTTCGCTGTAGGCGCCGAACAGGCGCACCATCAGCTCCTGGCCACGGCCACGATAGCGCTCGTCGGCCAGGGCGGCCTGGGCCACGCCACGGCGGTAGTCGCTCCAGGCGGCATAGTCGAACAACGGCTGCTCGAGGGTCAGGGTCGAACTGTAGCTGCGGTAGTCGCGCTGGGTGGTCACATCACCGAACTGGCTGCGTTGGGTCACCTCGGAATCGTTGCGGGCGCGGTTGTAGCGGTACGACAGCCTGGGCAGCAGGCCAGCGCGACCGATCGCCAGGTTCTCGAGCCCCGCTTCGCGCTCGGCGATGGAACCCTGCCAGGTGGGATCGTTGCGCAAGGCCAGGGCATAGGCGTCGCCCAGGTCCAGGGCCTGCGCCGACAGGCTGGTGAACAACAGCAGCGGGCAGGCGGCACGCAAAAGCACGGACATCCCCTTATTCCTCGGCCAGGGCGACATGCACCCGGTCGGCCAATGGTTTGAACAGGTAGTTGAGCATCGAGCGCTCGCCGGTTCGCACGAAGGCCTCCACCGGCATGCCCGGGCGGATATCCAGGCCGGCCAGTTGGCCAAGGCCCTGCTCGCTGACCTTGATGCGCACCTGGTAGTAGGGCTGCTGGGTCTTTTCGTCGAGCAGGCGGTCGGCGGAGACGAGGGTCACCTCGCCATCCACCCGTGGCGTGGTGCTCTGGTTGAAGGCGACGAACATCAGCTCCACCGGCAGCCCTGGGCGCAGGCGGTCGACCATGTCCACCGAGGCCCGGGCGTCGACCAGCAACGGCGCATCGCGCGGCACGATCTCCATCAGTTGCTGGCCCCGGGCGATGACACCGCCGTTGGTGAACACGCTCAGACCAACCACCGTGCCGGCCACGGGGGCCCGCACCTGGGTATGGGCCAGCTCGAATTCGGCGCTGCGCAGGCGGTTGTCCAGGTCCTCGGCGCTGGCCTGCAGCTCGGCGAGCTGCTGGCGCACCTCGTTCTGGTACTCCTGCTGGCGCTGACCGATGCGCAGCTTGAGTTCCAGCACCTGGCGCCGGGTGCGACCGATGCTGCCGAAGTCCTCGGCGATCGAGCCGTTGACCTGGGCCAACAGGCGCTCGCTGTCGAGCAGGCGATTGCGGGCGATGTAGCCGTCCCGGGCCAGTTCGCGCAGGCCGCCCAGCTGCTCGTCCAACGCGTCACGCTGGGCCTGTTTGCTGGCCAACGAGCCTTGCAGGCCCTGCAACGAGGCTTCGGCGCCGGCAATGCTCTCGCGCAGGCCACCGAGCTCCATATCCAGCGCCTGGGCGCGGCTGCTGCGCAGTTGCCGCTGGCTCTCCAGCACCGTGGCCACCCAGGCACTGGCGGCCTGGTCACGCAGTCCTTGGGGGAACTCGATCGAAGCCCTGCCATCGCGCTCGGCCAGCAGGCGCGCCTCGGCGGCGCGGGCGTTGACGTACTGCACCCGCAGCGAACCGACCTGGGCCTGGGCCTGGGTCGGGTCCATGCGCAGCACGACCTGGCCGGCGCTCACCGTGTCACCGTCACGCACCAGCAACTGCTCGATCACCCCGCCCGTGGGGTGCTGCACGGCCTGTCGGCTACCGGCAACCATCACGCTGCCGCTGACCGGCACGCCTTTGTCCAGCGGCGCCAGCGCGGCCCACAGGAGGAAGCCACCGAAACCTGCCAGCACCAGCCAGCGGCCCACCCGGCCCGGGCGGTGTTCGTCGAGGCTGAGCAGGCTCGCCTCGGTCTTTTGCGTGGAAAGGGCGTGTACGCTCATGAAGTCAGGCTCTTGGCTGGCCGAAGGTGACGCTCAGGCCGATAGGGTTGCGTGTGGAGGATGGCGCGACGGGGGCGGGAGCAGGCCGGGCTGCCCGCTGTGCGTCCTGCAGCACCCGGGCGGTGGGGCCGAAGGCCTGCAACTGGCCGCCCTTGAGCATCAGCAGGTTGTCCAGGCCGGCCAACAGCGAGGACTTGTGGGTGATCAGGATCAACGTGCGCTTGTGCTCGCGCAGCCTGGCAATGGCCTCGACCAATGCCTGCTCCCCAGCGTCATCGAGATTGGAATTGGGCTCGTCGAGCACGATCAGCGCCGGCAGCCCGTACAGCGCCCGCGCCAGGCCGATGCGCTGGCGCTGGCCGCCGGACAGGCCCAGCCCGCCCTCCCCCAGCAGCGTGTCATAGCCTCCCGGCAGCTTGAGGATCATGTCGTGCACCCCCGCCAGCTGCGCCGCGGCCACCACCTGCTGGCCATCCACCGCGCCGAGCCGGGCGATATTGTCGGCGATGCTGCCGGCGAACAGCTGCACGTCCTGGGGCAGGTAGCCGATATGCTGACCCAGTGCGCCACGGTCCCAGACCCTCAGGTCCGCGCCATCCAGGCGAACCTTGCCGCTCGCCGGGGCAACGGCGCCGACCAGCAGCCGCGCCAGGGTCGACTTGCCCGAGCCGGACGGACCGATGATCCCCAGTGACTCACCCGCCGGCAGTTCGAAGCCCAGGTTGTTCAGGCACAGACGGCTGCTGCCCGGCTGCGTCGCGCCCACCTGCTCGACCGTAAGCTTGCCGAGCGGCACCGGCAACGGCATGCCCGCCGAACGCGGCGGCTGGGCCTGCAGCAGCTCGCTGAGGCGCTGATAGGCCAGGCGCGCACCACTCCATTGGCGCCAGGCACCGATCAACTGGTCGATCGGCGCCAGCACTCGGGCCATGAGGATGGAACCGGCGATCATCATCCCCGGCGTGATCAATTGCTCGATGGCCAGCCAGGCGCCCAGGCCGAGCACCAGCGACTGCAGGGCCAGGCGCACGGTCTTGGTCAATGCGGTGACCGCCGCGGTACGCTCGCTGCCCAGGTTCTGCCGGGCCAGGAAGCCATGGTGCAGGCGCGCCCAGCGCTGGCGCACCGGCGCCAGCATACCCATGGCCTCGATCACCTCGGCGTTGCGCAGGTTGGCGCTGGCTTCCAGGCCGGCCTGCTGCGACAGCTGCCCGGCCTCGGCGAACGGCGCCTGGGTCAGGCGCTCGTTGACCCAGGCCAGCAGCGTCAGCAGTACCGCCCCCAACAGCGCCATCAGGCCGAGCCATGGGCTGAACATGAACATCACCAGCAGGTACACCGGGAACCACGGCGCGTCGAAGAACGCGAACAGGGCCTGGCCGGTGGCGAACTGGCGCAGCGCGGTCAGGTCGGCGAGCATCTGCCCCGCGGCGCCCTTGTGCCCGGCCAGGCTGGCCTCGTAGGCGGCCTCGAACACCCGTGGGTTGAGGTCCATGTCCATGCGCGTGCCCAGGCGGATCACCACCTGGCTGCGCAACCACTCCAGCAGGCCCATGAAGGCGAACACCCCGAGCACCATGAGGCTGAGCATCAGCAGGGTCATCTCGTTGCGCGACGACAGGACCCGGTCGTAGACCTGCAGCATGTACAGCGCCGGGGCCAGCATCAGCACGTTGATCACCGCAGTGAACAGCGCAACGTTGCCAAGCCCGGCACGGCAGGCCCTGAGCGCCCGCAGCACTTCATTGGCCGCGGCGGGAGCGGTTCGCATTTGTTGGAAACCTCGTAGAAGGCGCCGACCGGCGATTGCATTCGCCCTGTCGTCGCCACAGAATTCGCACCGCCGCAGCCTGGGCCCGGCAAAGACACGGGCTGCGGGGTAAGTGCATCAGATCAGCGAATGGCGGGGTGACCTTCCATTCGCTTTTTCATGCCTGCGCTCAGGCCGCCAGGGCCAGGTCCTCGGGCAGCGCCTGCACGCCGACCGCTTCGGCGGCAGCGGCGTGAACCGGGCCGGCAGCCAGGGCCGCGTCGATCTGGGCGAAGGTGCTGTTGGTGGAGACGCCATAGTCGGCCAGCAGGTTGTCCAGCACGGTTTCCAGCGCGCCGGTCTTGCCCTGCATGAGGTTGTAGATGACGTTGTGCACGTCGTTGCCGGCACGGCCGGCGCCTTGCGCGGCGTTCAGGTCCAGGCCGTCGAAGCTCACGGCCAGCGACTGCACGCTGTAGTTGCCGCTGGCGTCCTTGAGCAGATTGTTGCCCAGGGTCACGGTGTCGAGTTCGCCGTACAGGTAGTGGTTCAGGTTGTTGCCAGCCGGCAGTGCCGAGTCCCAGACATAGTGCAGGCCGGTCTGGGTATCGCTCTGGGCGATCACGGCGTAGTTGGAGCCGTTGGTGCCGCGAATGGCGTACTGGCTGCCATCGGTGCCGCCTTCGTTGAAGCCGCCGGTGTTGCTGGCGTTGTGATCGGCAGTCTTGAAACCGGTGGCCCAGACCGACAGGTACTGGTCGACGGTGACGTTGGCGAAGGAAGCCGCGTAGGTAACGGAAAGAGACATTTCAATTCCTCTTGGTCTTGCAGTTGAAGACGCAGGCAACCGTTGCCTGCGCGTTGCCCGGAATCGGGCGAACCTGGGGGATCAGAAGTGGTACTCGAGCATGCCGGTCAGGGTCCGTCCCCTTGCCAGGGACAGGTTGTTGGCGTCGCCCATGGCCACGAAGTAGGCCTGGTCGGTGACGTTCTCCAGCGACAGGGCGATGTTCAACTGCTTGGTCGCCCAGTAGCTGGCGTACAGGTCGTACACCTTGTATTCCGGCCAGCGGGCCTTCTCGAGGTTGCCGAAGCCCTGGCTGTTCAGGTGCTCGCCATTGCCAGCGCTGTAGCGCAGGCGAGCACCGATATCCAGGGTATTGTCGAAGAAGCGCAGGCCGGCGGTGAGTGCGCCCCGGTCGGACGGCATGTAGGCGGCATTGCCCATGATTTCGCCACAGCTGACCTGATCATTCAGCGCGGGATCGTCGACGATGCTGTAGGCCGGCATCAGCACGGGAATGGTGAATCCGCCGAAATCCATGTCCACCCATTGCTCCCCTGCCGACACTCGCTTGGTGCCGCCGCCCATGTACAGCTGCTTGGAGCAGAAATCATTGCTGCCGATCATGTGGGTGTAGCTGAGCTGGCTGTAGAAACGGCCGTTGTCGTAGTCGAGCGAGTACTCCACGCCACGGAACGTGGTGCCTTTGAGGTTGTTCTGGTAAGCGCTCTGTCCCAGTGACAAGCCCGTCACATCGGTACCGGGCAAGTCGGCGCTGTAGTCGAGGAACGAGAAGTTGTCGATCCGCGTGTCGAAATACGCGACCTTCATGCCCAGGCGGTCACCTTGGCGAAACAACGATTCCTTGAATACATTGAATCCGGCCTCCCAGTTGTGCGAACTCTCTGGCTTGAGGAAGGGGTTGGGGTAGACCATCTCGTTGCCACCGCCGTGGGGCTTGCCACTCATGAAGGCCTCGGTCACCGCGGGCGGACGCCAGCCACGGCCCCAGCGGGTATACAGCTGCAGCCAGTCCAGCCCCGGCTTGACCGCGACACCGAAGGTCGGCGAGAAGCGACCCTCTTCGCGCTCGACGTCATACATCAGCTCGGTACGTTCCCTGAGAATGTCCACGCCGGTCACACCCTGGGGGTACATCCAGGTGGTCAACCCGGTCTTGCCAGAGAGCCGATAGCGGTCGTAACGCAGGCCCGCATCCAGGGTCAGCCAGCCACCGTGCTCGAACGTGACATCACCGAACAGGCTACCCATCGCACGTTTGCCATCGGGGTCGGCACCGGTGACGAACGGGTTGCTTTTCTCGTTGGGGGCCGGAATGCGTTCGCTGCTGGGCTTGAAGGTGTCGAGAAACAGCTCGGCACCATAGTTGAACTGCAGGCTGTCGCTCTGGCCGATATAGAACCGCGAGGTATTCTGCGCCTGCAGCCCCCAGGTGTCGGTCTGGAAGTGATCGGTGTAGGGCGCGTAGAGGTTGCCACTGCTGGCACTGGCGGTGTTGCCGTTGTTCCAGCGGTCCTGGCGGGTGGTGACGAAATACAGCTTGGCCTTGAAGTCGATCAGGTCGTTGTCCGGCGCATAGCTGTAGTCGAGCGCGACGTTCCTGGCGGTGACATCGCTGCTGGCCGAGCGTCGGTAGTAGAACGAGTTGCCGTCATCGGCCAGCCAGGTCCAGGCATCCTTGCTGTCGGTGTCGGTCTCCAGGTAGCTCAACTGCAGGCGTTGGCTTTCAGGCAGGTTCAGGCCCAGCTTGACCAGGTTTGAACGGGTCACGGTCCCCATGTCGCCCACTTCGGATTCCAGCCAGTTGTTCCAGGCCCGAGGGTAGAACTTGCGCAGGCGCATTTCGCTGCCGAGGTTGTCACGGTTGCGAGTGCCGGCGCGATAGTCGCCAAAATGGCGCTCGCTCATGCCCAGCAGCACGTCACCTTTTTCGTTGCCGAAGGCAAACACACCACTGCCATTGAAGTAGGTGCCGTTGCCCAGCTCGCCGATGCCATGCCCGGCGCGCACGCGTCCGCCGTATTCCTTGTCCGGTCCGATGAACTCGCGAGCATCGAGGGTATTGAAGGTGGCGATGCCGCCGAGCACGCCCGCGCCGCCCATGCCAGACTGGCTGCCCTTCTCGATCTCGACGCTGCTGACGAACTCCGGGTCGATGAACATCGTGCCGTTGCGCTGCTGGTGGCCGTTGACGCTGAAGTTCTGGCGCATGCCATCGATATTCATGTTGACCCGGCCATAGTCCTGCACGCCGCGGATGTTCACCGACAGGCCGGGGTCGCGCTGGTTGACCGCGGTGTACACGCCCGCGGTCTGCTCGAGCATGTCGGCGGCATGCCGCGGCGGACGCTTGTCGATCTGCTCGCGGGTGATCACGCTGACCGAACGGGGCGTCTGGTAGACCCAGTCGCCGTCGCGCGCCGAATCGATATGGGTGGCGCCCAGTTCCATGGCCTGGCCACCCTCGGCCAGACGCTCCAGGCCTACCTGCCCGGGGGCGCTGAAGCGATAGCGCACGGGCATGCCGCGCAGCAACCGGTGCAGCCCCTCCTCGATGCCGTAGCCCCCGTGCAGCCCCTCGCTTTGCAAGCCGGCCAGGGTTCGGCTGTCGAAGAACACCTGCACACCGGACTGCTCGGCATAGGCCAGCACGGCGCTGTCGAGGGGCTGGGCGGGAATGTCGAACTGAATGACAGTGTGCTGGACACTGCTGGTGGCGCTGGCAGCCTGCACCATGCCGATCCCCATCGGCAGGGTGCAGGTGCCCAGGGTCAGGCTGCCGGCAAGGGCGATGCGGCTCAGAGGCCGGAGGGATCGAGTTGATTGCGTGCTCACTGCGCGTCTCGTCTGTTGGCGTTTTCTAGTAATGAAAATCAATCTCAACAGTCAGACGAGCAACGCGGAAAAACTCAGTAACGCCAATTGAAAGTTTTTTCGAAAATCTCAGTAGATCACGGTCAAGCCCGGCAACTGCAAGCGTTTGGCCTTCAGCTCGCGGGTCAGGGTATCGGCGGCGTCGGCCAGGTTGTCGAGGCGGAACACCCCGCTCACCTCGCGCCGCGCCAGCGCGCCATCCGCCACCACCAGCCGGCCGTCGCGGTAGCGATTCAAGCGTTCGACTACCTCGGCCAGGGGCTGGCGTTCGAACACCAGCACACCCCGTTGCCAGTCGGTGGCCCTCTGCAGATCGCGCCCGGGCCATGGGCGGACACCCTCGGCGTGGTCGTAGCGCAGCGCCTGCCCCTGCTGCAGGATCTGCCGGGAGGCGCCTTGACTCGGTTCGGCCTGCAAGCGCACCTCGACACTGTGTTCGAGCATGCCCACCCAACCGCCGTCACCCACCCCGCCCACCACGAAACGCGTGCCCAAGGCCTGGCTGGTGGCGCCGGCATACTCGACCACAAAGGGGCGCGGTTCATCGGCAGTAACGGGCGCGGCGCTGAACACCGCCTCGCCGGCCAACAGGCGCACCCGGCGTTGCCGGTCATCGAAATCGAGCTGCACCGCGCTGCGGCTGTCGAGGTCGATCCGGCTGCCATCGGGCAAGCTCACCTGGCGCACCTCGCCGGCCGCCGTGGCGTAGTCGGCGCGCCAGTCGACGATCAATCGCGGCCCTTGTTCGACCCCCAGTATCGCCAACAACAGCATCGCACTACTGGCCGCCGCCCAACGCAGCCGCGTCGAACGCCGCCTGGCGCGAGGGCGCTCGGGCCTGGCCGGCGACGCGCGGTGCACGGTCGAAGGCGCCAGCCCCGCCACTTGCCCAAGCTCGGCCCAGGTCGCCTGGGCGAAGGCATAGGCCCGGGCATGCCGCGGATCGCTGGCGCACCACTGCGCCAACGCTCGCTGCTGCTCCGGGTCAAGGGGGCCGCCCCCCTCCAGCACCACCCACTCGGCGGCCTGCTCGCGGATGGCTTGCTCGTTCTGGCTGCTCACACGGTTCTCTCGCGATCTGGTTATGTCTGGGCTGACGTCTGAAGCGGCATTTGTCAGTAAACCGTTGGTCATTCGGTTTCCTGCAGGCACTGCATCACATAGGCCAGGGCCTTGGCCAGATGCTTTTGCACCGAGCTGTCGGAGATCCCCAGGTGCCGGGCGACCTCGGAGTGGGTCATGCCTTCCAGGCGGTTCAGGCGAAAGATTTCCCGGGTGCGTTCGGGCAGCTCGCCGAGGATCGCCTGCAGGCGACGCAGGTGCTGCTCGCGCACGGCCTGCTCCTCAAGTCCGGGGCTGTCCTCGACGATCGCCTCGAAAGCTTCGTGGGGCACCGTGTCGGTCTTGCGCCGCTGCTGCTGGCGCACGTGATCGATCATCAGGTTGTGCGCCGTGCGGTACAGGTAGGCCTGGGCGTTTTCGATTGGCTCGTGACGTTGCTGCTCGGCCAGGCGCAGGAAACTGTCCTGCACCAGGTCGGCCGCCAGCTGCGGGTCGCGCACCTTGCGCGAGAGCAGGCCCTGAAGATTTTTCGCGTGCTTTATGAACAGCCGCTTGAGGTCAAACTCCGCCACACGCTCTCCATGGGGTGGTCGCAAGGTGGCGGTATGCTACTGGTTATTGAGAATCACTTGCAAGAAACAGCATTACTCGAAGAGTGCATCCAGCGCCTGTTCCAGACGGGTCACGGCAATTACCTGCAAACCGGCGGGCGCTTCCTTCGGTGCGTTGCCCTTGGGCACGATGGCGCGCTTGAAGCCATGCTTGGCCGCCTCCTTCAGGCGCTCCTGGCCACTGGGCACCGGACGCACCTCGCCCGACAGGCCAATTTCGCCAAACACCAGCAGGCCATGGGCCAGAGGACGGTTGCGCAGGCTCGACATCACTGCGGCCAGCAACGCCAGGTCCGAGGCGGTTTCGAGCACCTTCACGCCGCCAACGACGTTAAGGAACACGTCCTGATCATGGGTGGGGATGCCACCGTGCCGGTGAAGCACCGCCAGCAGCATGGCCAGGCGGTTCTGGTCCAGGCCCAGGGTCACCCGTCGCGGGTTGGCCAGATGGCTGTCGTCGACCAGCGCCTGGACCTCTACCAGCATCGGCCGGGTCCCCTCCCAGGTGGCCATGACCACGCTACCCGGCACTTCCTCCTGGGTACGGTTGAGGAAGATCGCCGAGGGATTGGAGACCTCCTTGAGGCCACGGTCGGTCATGCCGAACACGCCCAGTTCGTTGACCGCGCCGAAGCGGTTCTTCACCGCGCGCAGCAGGCGCAGGCGGCCGTCGGACTCACCCTCGAAATACAGCACGGTATCGACCATGTGCTCGAGCACCCGTGGCCCGGCCAGCGAGCCTTCCTTGGTGACGTGGCCGACCAGGAAGATCGCCGTGCCGCTCTGCTTGGCGTAGCGCACCAGCAACGCCGTGCTCTCGCGCACCTGGGCGACACCGCCCGGGGCCGACTGTAACTGCTCGGTAAAGATGGTCTGGATCGAGTCGATGACCATCACCCGCGGCTTCTCCTGGCGAGCGGTGGCGATGATGGTCTCGATGCAGGTTTCGGTCATGACCTTGAGCTGGTCCTGGGGCAGGCCCAGGCGCCGGGAGCGCATGGCCACCTGCTGCTGCGACTCCTCACCGGTGACATACAGCGCCGGCATCTGCGTGGCGATATTGCACAGGGTCTGCAGAAGGATGGTGGATTTGCCGATCCCCGGGTCACCGCCAATCAGCACCACCGAGCCGTCCACCAGGCCACCGCCGAGCACGCGGTCAAGCTCGGTGCTGCTGGTGGTGAAGCGTGGGATCTCCTCGACGCTGACCTCGGCCAGGGTCTTGATCTGCGCCTGCTGCCCGGTCCAGCCGGCACGCCCGCTCGGCGCCGCGGCACCGCCGCTTTCGATCATGGTCTCGACCAGGGTGTTCCAGGCCCCGCAGTCACCGCACTGGCCGGCCCATTTGGGGAAGGTCGCGCCGCACTCTGTGCAGCCATACAAGCGCTTGGCCTTGGCCATGGGCGGGTCTCCTGGAAAAAACCGCCATGATAGCCGAACACGGGCGTGTCCCGGAGGCTGCGGCAGGCGACAAAACTATTCGCTCTAAACACAGTCTGTAGCTGCGAACGTCACGCATGAAGCGTTTTAGTGGCTTACACTGCGGTTACCTCTCCATTCGTAACAAAGGAATACAGCATGGGTATGCTCAGTGAATTCAAGGCCTTCGCGGTCAAGGGAAATGTCGTCGACATGGCGGTAGGTATCATCATCGGCGCGGCGTTCGGCAAGATCGTCTCGTCCTTTGTCGGCGACGTGATCATGCCCCCCATTGGCCTGCTGATCGGCGGCGTGGACTTCAGCGACCTGGCGATCACGCTCAAGGCCGCCGAAGGCGATGTGCCAGCCGTGGTAATGGCCTATGGCAAGTTCATCCAGACCATCCTCGACTTCATCATCGTCGCCTTCGCCATCTTCATGGGGGTGAAGGTGATCAACCGCCTCAAGCGCGAAGAAGCCGTGGCCCCGACCGCACCGCCGGTGCCGAGCGCCGAGGAAACCCTGCTGACCGAGATTCGCGACCTGCTCAAGGCGCAGAACCGCCAGCCCTGAAGCACAAAACGACTGGGGCCGCTTTGCGGCGGCCCCAGTGGCGACGATCCCACAGGCGCTGTTGTGCCTTACCAGTAGTTCTCCACCGCCACCTGCCCCGGCCGCTTGCTCAGGCTCAACTGCAGGTCACGCGCCTTGAGCACCTTGCGCGTCTCGTCGATCATCTCTGGGTTGCCGCACAGCATGATCCGCGAATGCTCCGGCGACAGCGCCAACCCCGCCGCCTTTTCCAGCTCACCGTTCTCGATCAGCGTGGTGATCCGCGCATTCAATGCGCCCGGATGCTGCTCTCGGGTCACCACCGGAATGAACTGCAGCTTGCCCGCGAACTCCGCCAGGTAGTCGCGTTGCTCCAGCGCGGCGATCTCGTCCACGTACGCCAGCTCCTTCGCCTCGCGCACCGAGTACACCAGCTTGATGTTGTCGAAACGCTCCCAGGCCTCGAAGTCCTGCAGGATCGACATGAACGGCGCAATGCCGGTGCCGGTGGCCAGCAGCCACAGGTCGCGACCGCCGACGAAACGGTCGAGGGTCAGGTAGCCGAACGCCTGGCGGTCGATCAGCAGGGTGTCGCCCTCGCCCAGGCGGCTCAGCTCACTGGTGAATTCACCACCCGGTACCACGATGGAGAAGAAGTCGAGGAACTCGTCATGGGGCGCGCTGACCATGGAATAGGCGCGCCAGGCGACACTGCCATCGGCCTTGCTCACCCCCAGGCGAGCGAATTGACCGGCGCGGAAACGGAAACCGGCATCGCGGGTGACACGCAGGGAGAACAGGTTGGGCGTCAGGGGCTGGACGTCGAGCAGGGTCTGGCGGGTAAATTTGTCGGCGCTGGCGGTCATGACGGGCTCCATGGAACAGATGCGCGTAGTGTCGCGCAAAGCAGCGGAGATAAACACCGTCGGTTTGTAAGGTATCGCTGGGACTGCTCGCAATCAGCTAAGAAAACGCGCCAGCTATAACAAAAAAACCCAGCACAGAGTTAGGAGATTTCCTACACTTCGTTCCGTGCAATGCTGACTTTGGATCCAGCGCGAAGCAAAGGGAGCTTCATCAATGCCACATTGGAACAGTGAAGAACTTCAGCAGATGCTGAATGAGCGACAGCCGAAGCAGTTTTTTGACCGTGCCGTTGCATTGACCAAGCAACTGGGCATGGAGTTTGTCGGCCTTTCGCTGCACCTGCATGTCGCCGCTCGCGGCCCACAAGTGATCCTGTACAACAACTACCCAAGCACCTGGAATGAGCGCTACCAGGCTGAAGACCTCATCAAGATAGATCCGACGGTATCAAAATGCCACCAAACCACAATGCCGCTGGTCTGGTGTGATGAGTTGTTCAGCGAAGTCCCCCACCTGCGTGAAGCCGCTTCGGCACATGGCATGACCCATGGCTGGAGCCAGTCGGTGCACGACCAGCAACACAACGAAAGCCAGTTGAGCGTCTCCAGGCCACTGGGTGTGGTCACCCGTGAGGAACTGTTCGAAAAAAGCGCACAGGTGATGTGGCTGTGCAACACCATGCACGCCGTGCTCGGCGCGCACCACCTGGAGAAGTACAACCCGGTGCCGCAGTTGAGCGACCGGGAACTCGAAGTGCTCAAGTGGTCCGCCGCCGGCAAGACCGCCGCCGATGTGGCGATGATCCTCTCGTTGTCCACCAGCACCGTGAACTTCCACATTCGCAGCGTGATCACCAAGACCAACGCCTCCAACAAAGCCGGCGCCATTGCCATCGCCGCCCTGCGCGGCCTGCTCTGACAGCCCGTCCCCCGTCCAGGCGCAAAGCCCTGTAGAATCACCCGCCGCAAGCCCGCCGCACAGCGCGCCGGGCAGGATTCGCAGCAGAGCCCCACGCCATGCCCCTGTTCAACAGCCCCTTCGCCGACCTCGACCTGATCCGCCAGCCGGCCCAGGCCAACGACCCGCTGCTGGCCTTCGACGCCGCCGACCAGTACCTGCTGGAACACCTGGCCGCCCAGGCACCGCAGGTGAGCTGCAAGGTGCTGGTGCTCAACGACAGCTTCGGCGCCCTGGCCGCGAGCCTTGCGGGGCATGTGCAGGTGAGCAGTAGCGGCGACTCGCATCTGGCGCACCTGGCCCTGGAGAAGAACCTGGCGGGTAACGGCAAGCCGTTCGACAGCGTGCCCTTCATCCCAGCCAGCAAGACCTTCCAAGGCCCGTTCGACCGCGTGCTGGTACGCGTGCCCAAGACCCTGGCCCTGCTCGAGGAACAGCTGATCCGCCTGCAGGGCCAACTGGCGCCCGGCGCCCAGGTGATCGCCGGGGCCATGATCAAGCACCTGCCCCGCGCAGCCGGCGATCTGATGGAGAAGTACATCGGCCCGGTCCAGGCGTCGCTGGCGCAGAAGAAAGCGCGTCTGCTGATTGCCAGCGTCGGCGAACGCCCGGCCGCACGCTCCCCCTACCCCAGCCGCTACCTTCTGGACAGCCCGGCCCTGGAACTGGTCAACCACGCCAACGTGTTCTGCCGCGAAGGCCTGGACATCGGTACCCGCGCTTTCCTGCCGCACCTGCCACGCGACCTGGGCCATGCCCAGGTCGCCGATCTGGGCTGTGGCAATGGCGTGCTGGCGATCGCCTGCGCCCTGGCCAACCCGGATGCGCAGTTCACCCTGGTCGACGAATCGTACATGGCGGTGCAGTCGGCACGGGAGAACTGGCAGGCGGCGCTGGGGCAGCGCGAGGTGACGATCAGGGCCGCGGATGGTCTGGCCGGCCAGGAGAAACAATCGCTGGACGTGGTGCTGTGCAACCCGCCATTCCACCAGCAGCAGGTGGTGGGCGACTTCCTCGCCTGGCGCATGTTCCAGCAGGCCCGGGAGGCGCTGGAAGTCGGTGGCGCGCTGTATATCGTCGGCAACCGCCACCTGGGCTATCACAGCAAGCTGGCGCGGTTGTTCCGGGGTGTCGAACAGGTGGCGGCGACGCCGAAGTTCGTGGTGTTGAAAGCCCGTAAATAAAAACCTGGTAGAAAACGAGAAAAGCCCGCCCCTACTGGTCCTGTAGGAGAGGGCTTGTCCCGCGATCGGGCTGCACCGCAGCCCTCGCAACCTAGTGGGTACTAAGGCCAGCCGCACTCATGAACATGCGCATGCCATAAGCCACCACCCCAAGCGCCGCCACACTCAGTCCCCAGATCAGCACCAGCCAACCCAGGCGTTGCCACAGCGGCTTTTTCTCTTCGACGTTCATCACGATGCGCTCCTAGTGATAGCCATCTTCATGGGTCACCTTGCCGCGGAACACGTAGTAGCTCCAGTAGGTGTACCCCAGGATGAACGGCAGGATGAACAGCGTGCCCACCAGCATGAAGCCCTGGCTCTGCGGCGGTGCCGCGGCGTCCCAGATGCTGATCGACGGCGGGATGATGTTCGGCCACAGGCTGATGCCCAGCCCGCTGTAACCCAGGAAGATCAGCACCAGGGTCAGCAGGAACGGTGTGTAATGGGCATTGCGCGCCACCGCCCGCAGCAGGCCGTAGAAGGTCACCAGCACCAGGATCGGCACCGGCATGAACCAGACCAGGTTGGGCATGCTGAACCAGCGCTCGGCGATCTGCGGGTAGGCGATCGGCGTCCACAGGCTGACGATGCCGATCACCGCCAGCAGCACCAGCGCCAGGGGCCGGGCCATGTCGTGCATCTTCTGCTGCAACGGCCCTTCGGTCTTCATGATCAACCAGGTGCAGCCCAGCAGGGTGTAGGCGACGATCAGGCCCAGGCCACTGAACAGCGTGAACGGCGTCAGCCAGTCCAGTGTGCCGCCTACGAACTTGCGGTCGACCACCTTGAAGCCCTCGATGAAGGCGCCCAGGGCCACGCCCTGGAAGAAGGTCGCCACCAGCGAACCCCAGATGAACGCCTTGTCCCAGATGTGGCGTTTATTGGCCCGGGCCTTGAAGCGGAACTCGAAGGCCACGCCACGGAAGATCAGGCCCACCAGCATCAGGATCAAAGGCAGGTACAGCGCCTCCAGCACCACCGAGTAGGCCAGCGGGAAGGCGCCGAACAGCGCCGCGCCGCCCAGCACCAGCCAGGTCTCGTTGCCGTCCCATACCGGGGCGACGGTGTTCATCATCACATCACGGTCACGCTCGTCCTGGACGAACGGGAAGAGCATGCCGATTCCCAGGTCGAAACCATCCATCACCACGTACATCATGACGCCGAAGATGATGATCACGGCCCAGATCAGCGGAAGATCGATACCCATCTCAGTTCCCCTTGCTCAGGCTGCTGGACTCGGCCTCATGGCCTTCATCGGCGGCGGACAGTGGCCGCGCCGGCGTGCGTTTCTGGCCAGGGCCACCTGGGGTGTGCTCCTCGCCTTCGCCGGTCTTCGGCCCTTTGCGCACCAGGCGCATCATGTAGCCGATGCCGGTGCCGAACAGGGCGAAGTAGACCACCACGAACATCACCAGGGTGAAGCCCAGTTGCGCGTAGCTATGGTTGGACACCCCATCGGCGGTACGCATCAGCCCGTAGACCACCCAGGGCTGGCGACCGACCTCGGTGGTGAACCAGCCGGCGAGAATGGCGATCAACCCGGACGGGCCCATCCACAAGGTCAGGTAGAGGAACGGACGCGAGCTGTACAGCGTGCCGCGCTTGCGCAGCCACAGGCTCCACAGGCCGACGAAGATCATCAGCATGCCTAGCCCGACCATGATCCGGAACGACCAGAACACGATGGTCGAGTTGGGCCGATCCTCAGGCGGGAAGTCCTTCATCGCCGGGACCTGCTTGTCCAGGCTGTGGGTAAGGATCAGGCTGCCGAGCGCCGGGATCTCGATCTTGAAGCGCGTGGTCTCGGCTTTCATGTCAGGGATGCCGAACAGGATCAGCGGAGTCGGCTCGCCGGGCTTGTTCTCCCAGTGGCCTTCGATGGCCGCGATCTTCACCGGCTGGTGCTTGAGGGTATTCAAGCCATGGAAGTCACCGATCACCGCCTGTACCGGCGCGACGATCAGGGCCATCCACATGGCCATCGACAGCATCTTGCGCACCGCCGGGTTGTCACGCCCGCGCAGCAGGTGCCAGGCCGCCGAGGCGCCGACGAAGAACGCGGTGGCGACGAAGGCCGCGGTGGCCATGTGCATCAGCCGGTAGGGGAAGGACGGGTTGAAGATCACCGCGATCCAGTCCACCGGGATCACCTGGCCATTGACGATCTCGTAGCCCTGGGGCGTCTGCATCCAGCTGTTGGAGGCGAGGATCCAGAACGTCGACATCAGCGTGCCGAGTGCCACCATGCACGTGGCGAAAAAGTGCAGGCCACGCCCGACACGGTTCCAGCCGAACAGCATGACACCGAGGAAACCGGCCTCGAGGAAGAAGGCCGTCAAGACCTCGTAAGTAAGTAATGGACCGGTGATGGACCCGGCGAAGTCGGAGAACTGGCTCCAGTTGGTGCCGAACTGGTAGGCCATGACCAGGCCCGAGACCACGCCCATGCCGAAGTTGACGGCGAAGATCTTCGACCAGAAGTGGTAGAGGTCACGGTAGGTATTGTCGCCGGTCTTCAGCCAAAGGCCTTCGAGGACCGCCAGGTAGCTCGCCAGGCCAATGGTGATGGCCGGGAACAGGATGTGAAAGGACACGGTAAAGGCAAACTGGATTCGGGCGAGCTCTAAGGCTTCCAATCCGAACATGGTGCTTCCTCTTCAGGTAATCCGGCGACCGGGCTCATGGCCTGTCGCCCACTGCCCCCACGGGTATCGAGTGCGGCGCGTTGGAATTGTTCTGTTCGATCGCGGGGATTCCGGCCCAAGGGCCAAGATCGTTGCATCTGGAACGATTGATCCAGGTCAACGACTGAATGGAAGCATAGTCCCGAATGCCCCATCCGGATGTGTGGTTGATTGCCGCGTGACCGGTTGCCTCACCCTCTTTTTTTGCGTGTGGAAAGTTGATCCACACGGCTTTCAGCAACTATTTGTTACAAACAGATGTTACTCTTCTGGCCCCTCTATCTCCGAGGCTGCAGGCTCCCCGATGTCCGATTCCGCCCCGCAATTGCTGCGCCATCACCGCCCCTTCCTCGCCTTCTGGCTGGCCCGCGTATTCACCGCCAGTGGCTTCCAGATGCTCACCGTGGCCATCGGCTGGCACCTCTACCAGCTCACCGGCAATGTGCTCGACCTGGGCCTGGTCGGGCTGGTCGAGTTCGCCCCGCGGGTACTGTTCATGCTGCACACCGGGCATGTCGCCGACCGCTACGACCGACGCAAGGTCGCCGCCCTGTGCCAGACCCTGCAGGCGCTGATCGCCCTGGCGCTGGCCGTGGGCAGCTTTACCGACAACGTCAGCCGTGAACTGATCTTCGTGCTGGCCTTCCTGCTGGGTGCCGCCCGCTCGTTCGAGATGCCGGCAACCCAGGCCCTGCTGCCCAACGTGGTGCCACCCGGGCTGTTCCCGCGCGCGGTGGCGGCCTCGGCATCGGCCTCCCAGGCGGCGACCATCGTCGCCCCGGCGGTGGGCGGCCTGCTCTACGCCCTCGGCAGTACCTGGGTGTACGGTCCGACCGTAGCCCTCTATCTCATCGCCTGCCTTTTGACCCTGAGCCTCGATGCCCGTCGTCAACAGCCGCAGCCAGGCAGGGCCAACCTCGACTCGCTGCTGGCCGGGATCCGCTTCATCCGCAGTCGCCCGGATATCCTCGGCGCGATCTCGCTGGACCTGTTCGCCGTGCTGCTCGGTGGCGCCACCGCGCTGCTGCCGGTGTTCGCCAAGGACATCCTGCTCACCGGCGCCTGGGGCCTGGGCCTGTTGCGCTCGGCGCCCGCCGTCGGGGCATTGCTTATGTCGTTGTGGCTGGCGCGCTTCCCGGTGGAACGCAAGGTGGGTCTGACCATGTTCACCGCAGTGGGTATATTTGGCGTCGCGACCATCGCTTTCGGCCTGTCCACTTCGTTCTGGTTCTCCCTGGCGGTACTGGTGGTGCTGGGCGCGGCGGACATGATCAGCATGGTCATCCGCAGCGCCTTCGTGCAGTTGGAAACGCCAGACGAGATGCGCGGCCGGGTGAGCGCGGTGAACGGGTTGTTCATCGGTGCCTCGAACCAGCTCGGCGAGTTCGAGTCGGGCGTTACCGCGCACTGGTTTGGCACAGTGCCAGCGGTGGTGCTCGGCGGCTTGGGCACACTGGTGGTGACCGGGGTGTGGATGAAGCTGTTCCCGACGCTGACCCATCGGGACCGTATGCATAACGGCTGATCGGTTGCCTGTGCCGGCCTCTTCGCGGGTAAACCCGCTCCCACAGGGATCGCGCCGCCCTCAGGCCCAGTGAAAAATCTGTGGGAGCGGGCTTGCCCGCGAAAGGGCCGGCACAGGCTGGAGAAAACCCTCTCCCCAATGGCCATAGGCCCCCGCCATCCATGCTGGTATGATGCGCGGCTTTTTTCCGCCCCGCACAAAACCACGGTATCCGGTACGGTCTGTGCTTTGCTGTTGGGGTCGATACATTCACGGCGCGAGGGCGCCCGGGGAGCAGGCATGCTGGAAAGGCTGTTTCAACTAAAAGCACACGACACCAATGTGCGCACCGAGATTCTCGCGGGCGTCACCACCTTCCTGGCCATGGCCTACATCCTGTTCGTCAACCCGAGCATCCTCGGCGAGACCGGCATGGACAAGGGCGCGCTGTTCGTCGCCACGTGCCTGGCCGCGGCCATCGGCTCGGTGACCATGGGCATCATCGCCAACTACCCGATCGCCCTGGCGCCGGGCATGGGCCTGAACGCCTTCTTCACCTACACCGTGGTCCTGCACATGGGCCACACCTGGCAGGTGGCGCTGGGCGCGGTGTTCCTCTCGGCGGTGCTGTTCTTCCTGCTGTCGATCTTCCGCATCCGCGAGTGGATCGTGAACAGCATCCCGCTGCCACTGCGCTCGGCCATCGCCGCCGGTATCGGCCTGTTCCTGGCGCTGATCGCCCTGCATAACGCGGGTATCGTCGTCGATAACCCGGCCACCCTGGTGGGCCTGGGCGACCTCAGCAAACCAGCGCCGATCCTCGCCACCCTGGGCTTCTTCCTGATTGTCGCCCTCGAGTCGCTGAAGGTCCGCGGCGCGGTGCTGATCGGCATCCTGGCGGTGACCGTGGCCTCGATCGCGATGGGCGTCACCCCATTCGGCGGCGTGGTCTCGATGCCGCCGTCGCTGGCCCCGACCTTCCTGCAGCTGGACATCGCCGGCGCCCTCGACGTCGGCCTGATCAGCGTGATCTTCGCCTTCCTGTTCGTCGACCTGTTCGACAACTCCGGCACCCTGATCGGCGTGGCCAAGCGCGCCGGCCTGATGGGCAAGGACGGCCACATGCCGAAGATGGGCCGCGCCCTGATCGCCGACAGTACTGCCGCCATGGCCGGTTCCCTGCTGGGCACCTCGACCACCACCAGCTACATCGAGTCGGCGGCGGGCGTGAGCGCGGGCGGGCGCACTGGCCTGACCGCCATCGTGGTCGCCGTCCTGTTCCTGCTGGCGCTGTTCTTCGCCCCGCTGGCCGGCAGCGTGCCAGCCTTCGCCACCGCGCCGGCCCTGCTGTTCGTCGCCGTGCTGATGGCCTCGGGCCTGGCCGAGATCAACTGGGACGACGTCACCGAAGCCGCGCCGGTAGTGGTGACCGCCCTGGCCATGCCGCTGACCTATTCGATCGCCAACGGCATCGCCTTCGGTTTCATCGCCTGGACCGCCATCAAGCTGATCTCCGGCCGTCACCGCGACCTGAACCCGGCGCTGGTGATCCTGTCGATCCTGTTCGTCATCAAGCTGGGCTGGTTCCCCGCATGAGTGCTGTCCTGGATCCTTCACAATACGACGCGCAACTGGCGGCCAAGGCCGCCCGCCTGCGCGAGCTGCTGGCGCCGTTTGGCGCGCCGGAGCCGGCGGTATTCGACTCGCCTCGAGACCACTATCGCCTGCGCGCCGAGTTCCGCCTGTGGCGCGAAGGCGGCCAGCGCCATTACGCGATGTTTGCGCCGGGCGAGAAACACAAGGCTATCCTGATCGACGATTTCCCCATCGCCAGCGAGCGCATCAATGAACTGATGCCACGCCTGAAGGCCGCCTGGCAGGGCAACGAGGCATTGAACAACCGCCTGTTCCAGGTCGAGTTCCTCACTACCCTGGCCGGTGATGCAATGGTCACCCTGTGCTATCACCGCCCTCTGGACGACGCCTGGGAAGCGGCCGCGCAGCAACTGGCCAGCGACCTGAACGTCAGCGTGATCGGCCGCTCCAAGGGCAAGCGCGTGGTGATCGGCCGCGACTACGCCGTGGAAAAACTCGACATCGCCGGGCGCACCTTCAGCTATCGCCAGCCCGAAGGCGCCTTCACCCAGCCCAACGGTGCGGTGAACCAGAAGATGCTCGGCTGGGCCTTCGAGGCCATGGGCGAGCGCCAGGACGACCTGCTGGAGCTGTACTGCGGCAACGGCAACTTCACCCTGCCGCTGGCGACCCGCGCGCGCCAGGTGCTGGCCACCGAGATCAGCAAGACCTCGGTCAACGCCGCCCTGCACAACCTCGACGAGAACGGCGTGGACAACGTGCGCCTGGTGCGCCTGTCGGCCGAGGAGCTGACCCAGGCGCTGAACGAGGTCCGCCCGTTCCGTCGCCTGGAAGGCATCGACCTGAAAAGCTACGACTTCGGCACCGTGTTCGTCGACCCGCCGCGCGCCGGCATGGACCCGGACACCTGCGAGCTGACCCGACGCTTCGAGCGCATCCTGTACATCTCGTGCAACCCAGAGACCCTGGCGCAGAACATCGCCCAGCTGCAAGATACCCACCGTATCGAACGCTGTGCGCTGTTCGACCAGTTCCCGTACACCCATCACATGGAAAGCGGCGTGCTGCTGGTTCGGCGCTGACCTTCAGATCGTCGGGGCTGCCTTGCAGCCCATCGCGACACAAGGCCGCTCCCACAGGGGTTTGCTATTCCCTGTAGGAGCGGCCTTGTGTCGCGATGGGCCGCAAAGCGGCCCCAGTGGTTTCTGTCAGAAATCGAAGAACACCGTCTCCCCTTCCCCCTGAATCCGGATATCGAACCGATACGCCGTCTTCCCCTCCACCTCGCAACGCCTGGCGATCAGCGTCTCGCGCCGCTGCGGCTGCTCGATCAGGTTGAGCACCGGGCATCTGGCGTTCGCCTCGCCCTCATCATCGAAGTACAGGCGCGTATGCAGGTGAATATTGATCCCCCGGGCAAACAGGCTGATGTTGATGTGCGGTGCCATCGGCACACCCGCGGCGTTGTTCACCACACCCGGCTTGACCGTGTGCAGCGTCCATTCGCCGGCGTCGAAGGTGGTCGCGGTGCGGCCGAAGCTGTTGAAGGCGTTCTCGTGGTTGAACTCATCCTGGTAGTGGCCATCGGCATCGGCCTGCCAGACCTCCAGGAAAGAGTCGCGCACCAGGTGGCCGTTGCCATCGTACACCTGGCCGAGCAAGAGGATATGTTCGCCCGGCGCATCCGGCCTGGCCAGGCGGTTCCAGATTTCCTGGTCGCGGGTCGGGTTGCCCGCCGCCTCCAGGGCCAGGCCGATGTGCACATAGGGGCCGGCGGTCTGCGAAGGGGTTTCCGGCAGCAATTCGATAGGCATGACGGGCCTCCTCAGCGGTTTTCGAAGTGGGTCTGGCGCTGACCGCGCAGGACGATGTCGAAGCGGTAGGCCAGGCAATCCATGGGGTTGGCGTGGCTCATGTCGAGCCTGGCGATCAGCCGCTGGACCGCCTCGGGGTTGGCGATCGACTTGACGATCGGGCACAGCGGAATCAGCGGATCGCCCTCGAAGTACAACTGGGTGATCAGCTTGGTGGCGATCGACGGCCCGCTGACGGAGAAGTGGATATGCGCCGGGCGCCAGTCGTTGGGGCCGTTGCGCCACGGGTATGGACCGGGCTTGATGGTGCGGAAGCTGTAGTAGCCGTCGCGGTCGGTCAGGCAACGGCCGACACCGCCGAAGTTCGGGTCGAGCGGGGCCAGGTAGCGGTCGTTCTTGTGCCGGTAGCGGCCGCCGGCATTGGCCTGCCACATCTCCACCAAGGTATTGGGCACCGGCTTGCCGTACTGGTCGACAACGCGCCCGGCGACGATGATGCGCTCGCCGATTGGCAGGCCGCCGTGGTTGAAGTTGAGCAACAGGTCATGGTCGTGCTCGCCGAAGCGCAGATGGGAAAAGTCCGGGCCGGTACTTTCGCTGATCGACTGCGGGATGCTGACCAGCGCTTGGCGCGGCGAGCGCGCCACCGAGGTCTTGTAGTCGGGGGTGAAGGCCTTGGGGTGCCAGTTGCGATCACGGATCACGAAGCGGCTGGTGTCCTGGGCGGGCATGCCGGTTTCCTCTCTTGGAATTGTCGAACGCCTGGGCGTGGCAGGCGGACTTGCAGTTTCCGGCAGGCCAATCGGGATGAATATTGAATTCAGCGGTCTTAGCCATAACCATTTGGTTATGCACAAGCGACCGAGGCGACGCCGAGGGCAGCGCTGAACTAATCTTTGACTTCATGTTTCACAAACCGGGGAGCTCTACATGGAATGGCGAAAAGGTCGACGCAGCGACAACGTGGTCGATGCCCGCGGCGAAGGGGGCGGCGGCGGCATGCGCTTCGGCGGCGGCAAGGGCCTGGGGCTCGGCGCCATCCTGCTGATCGTCGGCATCGGCTGGCTCACCGGGCAGGACCCGTTGCAGATCCTCGGCCAGCTGGCCGGGCAGATGGAGCAACAGCAAACCGCTCCGGTCAATGTCGACGGCAAGGCGCCGCCGGCCAACGACGAGCAGGCCGAGTTCGTCGCCTCGATCCTCGGCGACACCGAGGACACCTGGAAGGCGCTGTTCGCCCAGGCCGGCAAGCAGTACCGCGATCCCAAGCTGGTGCTGTTCAGCGGCCAGGTCAATTCTGCCTGCGGCTTCGCCTCGTCGGCGGTCGGGCCGTTCTACTGCCCGGGTGATCAGCGCGTGTACCTGGACATGACCTTCTTCCGTGAAATGGAAACCCGCTTCAAGGCTGCCGGCGATTTCGCCCAGGCCTACGTGATCGCCCACGAAATCGGCCACCACGTGCAGACCCTGCTCGGCGTCTCGGCCAAGGTCGACGCCGCGCGCCGCAATGGCCAGCGCATGGAAGGCGACAACGGCCTGCTGGTACGCCAGGAACTGCAGGCCGACTGCCTGGCCGGAGTCTGGGCCTACCAGGCGCAGAAACGCCTGAACTGGCTGGAACCGGGGGATGTGGAAGAAGCGCTGAACGCCGCCAATGCCATCGGTGACGATCGCCTGCAGCAGCAGGGGCAAGGCCGGGTAGTGCCCGACTCGTTCACCCACGGCACTTCGCAACAGCGTGTGCGCTGGTTCAAGGCCGGGTTTTCCAGTGGCGACGTGAACCAATGCGACACCTTCAGCGCGCGTAGCCTTTGATATCACGCGCAGCCCAGTGCGCGCCCGCAGGTGCGCACTGGGTGTGCACCCGCGATTGACCACATCAAAAACACAAACGTATTCAACAAGTTACAAATTTGCTGAAAAAGCGTTTCAGCTTCTCCCCTCTTTGCCGATAAGTCCTACACAAATCTGCGGGCTATCTGACAACAACAACGCCCAGCTTTTGAGATCAAGTGAGCGAAATCATTCTCTGGGAGAGCGTGCATGAACAGTTGGTTCGCCAATATCAGCGTCAACCTCAAACTCGGCCTGGGCTTCGGCCTGGTCCTGGTCCTGACCGGCCTGCTGGCCCTGACCGGCTGGAACAGCCTGGGCAGCCTCATCGACCGCAGCAACTGGATGAGCGACATCACCCAGCTCAACAGTGACCTGACCAACCTGCGCGTGGCCCGCCTGCAGTGGATGCTGACCAACGGCGACGACGCCTCGGCGGCCAATGTCCAGGCCAAGCTCGACGCTTTCGGCAGCCAGCAGCAGCACCTGGTCAACTCCTTCAAGAGCCCGGAAAACGTCAAGCTGCTGCGCGAGCAGGGCCAGAGCATCAGCGAATACCGGGTCTCGCTGGAGAAAATGCGCCAGGGCTACAAGACCACCCTCTCCGCCCGCGATTCGATGAACCAGGCCGCCGGCCGCGCCAATGAGGCGATCGAGGCGATCAGCGGCGCCGTGCTGTCCAGCTCCGAGAGCGATGCCAGCCGCCTGGCCCAGTACCTGCTGATCAGCAAGGCCAAGCAGCAGCTGGTGCAAGTGCGCCTGGATGTACGTAGCTACATCGCCGACCTGACCAGCGAAGCCGAGCAGGCTGCCCTGCGCCAGCTGGAAAACGCCCTGAATGAAATCGACAGCCTCAAGCGCCAGCTGCCAGGCGAAGCCTCGCGCATCCAGCAGTTCGAAAGCGCCGTGCTGGCCTACCGCGACGCCGTGCGCCAGTTCCGCGACGCCACCGCCGCCATCGGCGTGGCCCGTGCCGAAATGACCGTGCAGGGCGCCGACATCGTCAAGCGCAGCGACGAGCTGTACAAGATCCAGATCGAACGCCGTGACGCCGAAAGCGTCCAGGCCCGCAGCCTGCAGACCACCGCCACCCTGCTGGCGCTGCTGGTCGGCGTGCTCGCCGCGTTCATCATCACCCGCCAGATCACCCGCCCGCTGCGCGAGACCATGGACGTGGTCAACCGCATCGCCAGCGGCGACCTCACCCAGGAACTGCGCGTCACCCGTCGCGACGAACTGGGCGCCCTGCAGCAAGGCATCGCCCGCATGGGCACCACCCTGCGCGACCTGATCACCGGCATCCGCGACGGCGTCACCCAGATCGCCAGCGCCGCCGAGGAGCTGTCGGCGGTGACCGAGCAGACCAGCGCCGGCGCCAACAGCCAGAAGGTCGAGACCGACCAGGTGGCCACCGCCATGCACGAGATGGCCGCCACCGTCCAGGAGGTCGCGCGCAACGCCGAGCAGGCCTCCCACGCGGCGACCAACGCCGACGACGAAGCCCGTGTCGGCGACAAGGTGGTCGGTGAAGCCATCAGCCAGATCGAACGCCTGGCCCACGAAGTGCACCGCTCCACCGAGGCGATGACCCTGCTGCAGCAGGAAAGCCAGAAGATCGGCAGCGTCATGGACGTGATCAAGTCGGTGGCCGAGCAGACCAACCTGCTGGCGCTCAACGCCGCCATCGAGGCGGCCCGCGCCGGCGAGGCCGGTCGTGGCTTCGCCGTGGTGGCCGACGAGGTCCGTGGCCTGGCCCAGCGCACCCAGCAGTCCACCGAAGAGATCGAAGGCCTGATTGCCAGCCTGCAGCAAGGCACCCAGCAGGTCGCCGAAGTGATGAACGGTAGCCGCAACCTGACCGACAGCAGCGTCGAGCTGGCGCGCAAGGCCGGTGGCTCGCTGGAGAGCATCACCCGCACGGTGTCGAACATCCAGTCGATGAATCAGCAGATCGCCGCCGCCGCCGAGCAACAGAGCGCCGTGGCCGAAGAGATCAGCCGCAGCATCCTCAACGTGCGCGACGTGTCGGAGCAGACCGCCGCGGCCAGCGACGAGACCGCCGCCTCCAGCGTCGAGCTGGCGCGCCTGGGTGGTCACCTGCAGACCCTGGTCAGCCAGTTCCGCGTCTGACCCTGTAACGCATCGCGGGGCAAGCCCGCTCCCACCGGTCGTGGGAGCGGGCTTGCCCCGCGATCATTTCACCCCAGCCTTACTTGACGATCATCCCCACTCCGCGCCCACGCGGATCCGACGCGGTCTCCAGCTTCTCCCCGGTGACCCGGATGGCCTGGATGTCGCCCATCTCCCAGCCCTGGTCTTCCAGCACGTAGCCCATCTTCTTCAGATCGTCCGCCACCTTGCCAGTGAGCGGCGCATAGCTGTCGAAGTAGATCGTGTCCTTGGGCAGCAACTGGTGATGCACGCGCTGCGCCGCCACCGCCTTCTCCAGCGGCATGCCGTAGTCATACAGGTTGTTCATCACCTGGAAGATCGAGGTGAAGATCCGCGAGCCGCCCGGCGTGCCCAGCACCAGGGCCACCTTGCCATCGCGGGTCACCAGGCTCGGGCTCATCGACGAGAGCATGCGCTTGCCCGGCGCGATGGCGTTGGCATCACCGCCGACCACGCCAAAGGCATTGGCCGCCCCCGGCTTGGCGCTGAAATCGTCCATCTCGTCGTTGAGCAGGAAGCCCGCGCCCTTGACCACCACGCCACTGCCGTAGTCGAGGTTGAGGGTGTAGGTGTTGCTCACCGCGTTGCCCTGCTTGTCGACGATGGAGAAGTGCGTGGTCTGGTGCGGTTCCAGCCCCGGCTTGACCTTGTCGGTCTCGGAGATCGCGGTAGGGTTGACCTGGGCGGCCCGCTTGGCCAAGTAGTCCTTAGCCACCAGCTGGTCGACCGGGACCTTTGTGAAAGCCGGGTCACCGAGGTAGTCGGCGCGGTCGGCGAACACCCGTTTCTCGATCTCGGCCAGCAGGTGGATGTACTTGGCCGAGTTGTGCTCGACGCCCTTGAAGTCCGCCGCGCGGTCTTCCTTGATGCCCAGCAGCTGGGCCAGGGCAACACCGCCGGAGCTTGGCGGCGGCGCGGTGTAGACCACATTGCCGCGCCAGCCGATGGCGATCGGGTCGCGCCACACGGCCTTGTAGTCCTTGAGGTCGTCCTTGCTGATCAGGCCCTTGTCGGCCTGCATCTGCGCCACCAGCAGGTCGGCGGTCTTGCCCTGGTAGAACTCGCTGACGCCCTTGTCGGCGATGCGCTCCAGGGTCTGCGCCAGCTCCGGCTGCTTGAACAGCTCACCGACCTTCATGTGGCCGAAGTAGTCGTTGAAGTTGGTGGCGGTCTTGAACAGGCCCTGAGCGTCGTCGCGGTACTGGTACTGCTTCTGGGCGATCTTGAAGCCGTTCTGCGCGTAGCCGATGGCAGGCGTCAGCAGCTCGCTCCACTTGAGCTTGCCGAACTTCTGATGCGCCTCCCACAGCCCCATCACCGTGCCCGGCACGCCGGCGGCGCGTACGCCGACCAGGCTGAGGTTCTCGATCACCTCACCCTTGTCGTCCAGGTACATGGTCTTGGTCGCGGCCTTGGGCGCCACTTCGCGGTAGTCGAGGAAGTAGGGCTTGCCGTCGACGAACAGGGTCATGAAGCCGCCGCCGCCGATATTGCCGGCCTCGGGGTAGGTCACGGCCAGGGTGAAGGCGGTGGCGACGGCGGCGTCCACCGCATTGCCGCCCTTCTTGAGGATATCGGCGGCCACCTGTGCGCCATATTGATCAGGCGCGGCCACCGCGCCGCCTTCCAGCGTCACGGCAAAGGCGGAGGAACAGCTCAGGATCGCGACCCCGAGGGCCAGCGGCTGGAACATGACGATACGCATGCGCACTTCCTTGGTGTTGTTTTTGTTGATCAGTCATTAAGGCCGAAGCCCTCCGACTAAGCAAACACCATGGCAGGATTGCGCCGCCGATGGGCAGACGTTGTCGCGTTCAGGCAACTCAGCAGGCGTAGGCGGCCAGCTTCTTCTGGATGAAATCGAGGAAACACTGGATGCGCAGGGCCAGCTGGGTGTTGCGGTAGTAGACCGCGTGGATCGGCTGGCGATAGCCGTTGTTGTGCTCGCCGAGCAGCACCTGCAGGCGGCCGGCGCGGATGTCCTCGTGGGTCATGAAGTGCGACAGGCTGACGATGCCTTCACCGGCGATGGCCAACTGGCGCAGGGTTTCGCCACTGGACGCGAGCAGCTGCGGGCGGATCGCCCAGTGGTCGCCCTGGGCGTGGCGCAATGGCCAGCGGTTGAGCGATTCCAGGGAGCTGAAGCCGAGCAGGCAATGCTGGTCGAGATCCTCGACCCGTTGCGGCGTGCCGTGGCGCGCCAGGTAATCGGGGCTGGCGAGAACCTGCACCGGGCTGCAGCCCAGCGAGCGGGCATGCAGGCTGGAGTCGGACAGCTCGCCGATGCGGATGGCCACGTCGGTGCTCTGCTCCAGCAGGTCGATGATCAGGTCGTCGGTGTTCAACTCCAGCTCGATGCCGGGGTATTGCCGGCGGAACTCGCCGATCCACGGCAGGATCGCGTGCAGCATGAACGGCGCGGCGGCGTTGATGCGCAGGCGCCCGGACGGGGTCTGGCGGTTCATCGACAGACGCTCTTCCATGTCGTCCATCTGCTCGAGGATCAGCCGCGCGCGCTCGAGGAAGAAGTGCCCTTCTTCGGTCAGGTCCATGCGCCGAGTGGTGCGGTTGACCAAGGTGGTGCCCAGCTTGCCCTCCAGCCGCGACAAGGTGCGGCTGACGGCCGACGGGGTCTGACCGATCTGCTCGGCGGCGGCGGAGATCGAGCCGCTGTCGATGACGGCGACGAAGACCTGGAGTTCTTCGGAGCGAGTTTTCACGCGAAAGGACCTGAATGGGGAATGCCGTGATTGATAGCTGTTGATCAACGTACGTGCAAGCAACTTGCCCTTGTAGGAGCGGCCTTGTGTCGCGAAAGGGCTACGCTGCGCCCCCTGAAGTTGTCAGGTATAAGAAAACCTGGGGCCGCACCGCGGCCCTTTCGCGGCACAAGGCCGCTCCTACAGAGGCGAGGCGATCAGGCCTTGCCAAACACTTTGTCCAGGTGCTGCTCATACGCCGCCAGCGCCGCCGGCACATCCGGCCGCTTCATCACATCGACAGCGAGGAAGGTCGGCAACCCGCTCATGCCGAGGAACTGGTTGGCCTTGTGGAACGGGAAGTACACCGCATCCACACCCTTGCCTTCGAAGAAGTCGCTCGGGTCGTCGAACGCCTGCTGCGGCGCGTTCCAGGTCAGCGACAGCATGTACTGCTTGCCCTGGACCAGGCCACCGCTGCCGTACTTCTGCGAGGCATCGGAGCGGGTACGGCCATCGTTGGCGTACAGGCTGCCGTGACCGGCGGTGAACACCTCGTCGATGTACTTCTTCACCGTCCAGGGCGCGCCCATCCACCAACCGGGCATCTGGTAGATCACCACGTCGGCCCAGAGGAATTTCTCCACCTCGGCCTGGACGTCGTAGCCACCGTCGATGAAGGTTTCCCGCACATCGAAGCCGGCACGGTCCAGGTGGGCCAGCGCGGCATCGTGCAGGGTCTGGTTGAGGCGGCCGTCGGAGTGGGCGAAGCGTTTGCCACCGTTGAGCAGGAGGATCTTTTTCATGGGAGGGTCAGCCCTGTAAGTGAAGTTGCCGGCAGGTTAGGCACTCACGGGGCGGGGAAATAGCGGGTTCAGGACAAAATACATTTGCCTGATAGTCATGAATGATAAACATATTGTTGATTTAGAATCTGCTCACTCTCTTACCTCACCGAGATCTGCCATGAGCGAGCAATACGCCTTCATCCTCAAAGCCAAGACCCGCCCGGAACAGGCCGAAGCCTTCGAGCAGTTGTTCCGTCCCTATGTCGAGCCCAGCCGCCAGGAGCCCGGCTGCATCGAGTACCACATGCTGCGCGACAAGGAAGACCCGAGCCTGTTCGTGTTCTTCGAGGTCTGGGCCAGCAAGGCGGCCCTGGACGTGCACTCGGCGCTGCCGCACATGGCCGCGTTCTTCGAGAAACGCATGGATTACCTGGAGCACGACTTTGATATCCAGATGATCGACATGCTCAGCGCTTCGTCCGCTAACCGTTGATCAACAGGTGCGTGCCCAGTAGCACCAGGCCGATGAAGAAGCAGCGCTTGAACAGCGCTGCGCTGATCCGCCCGCGCAGCCACTGACCGGCGAACATGCCCAGCAAGGCGGGCGCCAGCATCAGCAACGAAGCGCCCAAGGCCTGGCCACCCAAGGCATCCTGACCGGCCAGCCCGACCGCCAGCGCCAGGGTCGAGACGGTGAATGACAGCCCCAATGCCTGGACCATCTCCTCACGGCTCAGGCCAAGACCTTGCAAATAGGGCACTGCGGGCATCACGAACACCCCGGTGGCCGCCGTCACCACGCCTGTCAGCAACCCGCAGACGGGGCCCAGCCAGCGTTCCCGCCCAGGCGCCACCCGCAAGCCCGGACCGGCCAGGCCGTAAAGGGCGTAGATCAGCAACGCAGCGCCCAAGCCATGGGCTGCCCACGGGCCACTGTCGATACCTGACCAGGCGCTGCCCAACAGGGTGCCGATGAAGATCATCGACAACATCCCTCCCAGGCGCCGCAGCAGCGCCAGCAAGTGACCGCCTGCCGCCAGCTGCCACAGGTTGGTCACGGTCGACGGCACGATCAGCAGCGCCGCTGCCTGCGCCGGTGGCATAGCCAGACCCAGCAAGCCCATGGCAATGGTGGGCAGCCCCAGGCCGATCACCCCCTTGACCGCGCCAGCCAGGAAGAAGGTCATGATCACCAGCATTGAAATTGCAGGCCCGATACTCTGATAAAACGCCAGGAAGGTATTCATGGCGTCATCCTGCCGTGCGGCCAGCGCGCTGAAAATCTGCCATATACTCAGGCAGACTCTTTCCAGGACAGAGGCAGATGCATTTCGACCTGATCGATCTCAAGCTGTTCCAGCATACCCTCGAGAGCGGCAACATCACCGAAGGTGCCCGACGCAGTCACCTGTCGCTGCCAGCGGCCAGTGCCCGCATTCGCGCCATGGAAGCTTCGTTGGGCATCCCCCTGCTTACCCGCAATCGCCGTGGTGTACAGCCCACACCTGCCGGCCAGGCGCTCCTGCAGCATGCGCGGCTGATTGCCCGGCAGTTGGAGCGCCTGCAATACGACCTGGGGCAGTACGCCCAAGGCCTGCAAGGACAAGTACGCCTGCTGTGCAACACGGCAGCACTGACCGAGTACCTGCCGGAGTTGCTGGCCAGCTATCTGGTCGAGCATCCGGGGGGGAGTGTCGATATCCAGGAGTTGCCGAGCCTTGGCATCGTCCAGGCGATCACCCAGGGCATGGCGGACCTGGGCATCATTTCCAGCGCCGCGCCTTGCGAGCATCTGCAGACACGGCCGTTTCGCGATGATCCGCTGGTGCTGGTAATGCCCCAGGGACATCCGCTGGACGCCCATGATGAGGCAAGTTTCAACGCGAGTCTGGACCATGGGCATGTGGGGCTTGGCGCCAACAGCGCCCTCGCGTTACACCTTGAGGAACAGGCGCTACGTCAGGGAAGGCGCATGCAGGTGCGGGTTCGTGCGGAAGGGTTCGATGGGGTGATCCGCATGGTCTCGGGTGGGGCCGGCGTGGCAGTGGTGCCACTGGCCTCGGTTCGGCGCTGGGAAGGCGTCCTGCCGCTGCGTTGGGTTGCCCTGCGAGAGGACTGGGCCAATCGCCATTTGCTCCTCTGCTCGCGGGATTTCAGCGTATTGCCGGGATACGCCGCCGTGCTGGTCGATCGCTTGGCCGAGCCTGTCTGAATATGACCGGGGCGCGCAGGCTCAGTACACCTCAGCCAGTTCGCGCAGCGCCGCCGAAGCCAGAAATGCGGAGCGTGAAGCGTAGCGATTATCCTGCTTCACCCTATCGTCGATTCGTTGCAACAAGTTCTTGGGCAACGTCGCACTGAAACGTACCGCCGTCCCCAGGTACGGCGTTGCGTCGAAGTCCACCAACGCCCAGAGGCCGCCTGCATACTCTGGGTTGTCCACATGCACATCCATTTCCTGCACCTGCGGCAGGGGCGCGCCATCGGCCACCAGCCCTTCATAATGCAGCGCCAGCGCCTCCTGAACGTTCTCCAGTGCCTGGGGGACCGTGGCACCTGCGGAAAAACAGCCAGGTACATCGGGGATGGTGACGCCGTAATAGGTCTCACGGGACTTGTGCAGGACAACAAGTAGGTTCATCGGCTCTCTCGCTTTGTCGAGCTGCCATGGTTGGGTATCTTCCGGGCAGCGCTTCCGGTCGGTGAACCGCGAAACTAGAACGTTCAGCCGCACCCTCGCAATGTGCCAGGCGGCAGTGAAACAAGTTTCGGAAATGAACTACAGCCGAGTACCGGAACGCGCTGTACGGCCCCTCGCGGGACAAGCCCGCGCCTACAACGATTGCGCCAAATCTGTAGGAGATTGTCCTGACTATTGCACTACCCTGCCTTCGCGGGAAACAGAGTGGGAGCGGGCTGCCCCGCGATCAATGCCGGCAAAGGCCACCTCAATTACCTCGCCCTCCTCACAACTCCACTACGCTCCCCTTGCCGCCCCCCCGCCTGATTCCCCACAATCGCGTCCATGCCGCACCACGACAGGGAATTCAACGTGCCATCGATCTACCAGCTCAAACCCCGCTTCCAGGCGTTGCTGCGCCCTGCCGTCCAGCGCCTGTTCGACCGCGGCGTCACCGCCAACCAGGTCACGGTCACCGCTGCCGCGGTTTCCGTCCTGCTGGGCCTGTTGCTGGCCTGGCTGCCCCAGGTCACCTGGCTGTTCCTCCTGATACCGGTGTGGATGCTGCTGCGCATGGCGCTGAACGCAGTCGACGGCATGCTCGCCCGGGAGTTCGGCCAACAGTCCAAACTCGGTGCCTATCTCAATGAACTGTGCGACGTGATTGCCGACACCGCCCTCTACCTGCCCTTCGCCCTGCTGCCGGGCGTTTCGCCGACACTGGTGGTGCTGGTGGTGGTGTTCGCGGTGATCAGCGAATACGCCGGGGTGATGGGCCCGCTAGCCGGCGCATCACGCCGCTACGACGGGCCGATGGGCAAGAGCGACCGGGCCTTCGCCTTCGGCATGCTGGGTACCGGCGTGGGGTTCGGGCTGCTGGGCGCGACCTGGATCAACGGCCTGCTGCTGGTCATCCTGCTGCTCTCGCTCTATACCCTCTACAACCGGGTTCGCCACGGCCTGGCCGAAACCCGTTGAGCCCCTCGCTGCCGGACAAGGATATTCGCCATGCGCCAAGCGCAATCGCTGCACTTCTGCACCCATGACGGCGTCGAGCTGCACTATCGTCACTGGCCTGCCACACGCAACGAACACCAGCCGCGCCGGGCCGTGGTGATGTTCCATCGCGGCCACGAGCACGGAGGACGCATGGCCCACCTGGCCGATGAACTGGACATGCCCGGCTACGACTTCTACGCCTGGGATGCCCGTGGCCATGGGCAGTCGCCGGGGGCTCGCGGCGACAGTCCGGGCTTCGCCACCAGCGTGCGCGACGTGCAGACCTTCATCGAGCACATCCAGGCGCAGCACGGCATCGCCGAGGCCGACATGGTGGTGCTGGCGCAGAGCGTCGGCGCGGTATTGATCGCCACCTGGGCCCACGATTATGCGCCCAGGGTACGTTGCCTGGTACTCGCCTCACCGGCCTTCAAGGTCAAGCTCTACGTACCCTTCGCCCGCCCCGGGCTGAAGCTGATGAAGGCCCTGCGCGGCAACTTCTTCGTCAACAGCTACGTCAAGCCGCGCCTGCTGACCCATGACCCGGAGCGGGTCATGTCCTATGTCGCCGACCCGCTGATCAGCCGGCCCATTTCCGTCACCATGCTGCTGGGCCTGTACGACGCCGCCGACCGTGTGGTCGCCGATGCCCAGGCGATCCAGGTGCCGACGCAGCTGCTGATCTCCGGCGCCGACCTGGTGGTCGAGCGCAAGCCGCAAGAACGGTTCTTCGACCGCCTGGGCAGCGCACGCAAAGAGAAGCATATCCTCCCCGGTTTCTTCCACGACACCCTCGGCGAACGCGACCGCGCTCATGCCCTGGCGCGGATCCAGCGTTTCATTGCCCACTGCTTCGACGCACCGCAAGCCCAGCCGTCGTTGCTCGATGCCGACAAGAGTGGTGCCAGCTGCGCCGAGGCCGAGAGCCTGGCCGCGCCGTTGCCGCACCATTCGCCAGGCGACCTCTACTGGCGTGCCACCCGCGCCGGCCTGCGCTTGGGCAAAGGCCTTTCCGAAGGGGTGAAGCTGGGCTTCGACACCGGTTTCGACTCCGGCTCGACCCTCGACTACATCTACCGCAACACCCCGACCGGCAAGGGCAAGCTGGGCGAGCTGATCGACCGCAACTACCTGGATGCCATCGGCTGGCGCGGTATCCGCCAGCGCAAGCTGAACGTCGAGGAACTGCTGCGCCTGGCCATCGCCCGCCTGCGCGAACAGCAGCGCCCGGTGCATATCGTCGATATCGCCGCCGGCCATGGCCGCTACATCCTCGAAGCGCTGCAAGGCTTGCAGCAGTTGCCCAACTCGATCCTGCTGCGCGACTACAGCGAGCTGAACGTGCAACAGGGCAATGCCTTGATCAGTGAAAAGGGCCTGGCCGAGATCGCCCGCTTCGTCCAGGGCGATGCCTTCGACCGCCAGAGCCTGGCCGCGCTTGACCCGCATCCGACACTGGCAGTGGTCTCGGGCCTTTACGAACTGTTCCCCAGCAACGAGCTGGTCGGCAACTCGCTGGCGGGACTGGCCGACGCGGTCGAGGACGGCGGCTACCTTGTCTACACCGGCCAGCCCTGGCACCCGCAGTTGGAGATGATCGCCCGCGCCCTGACCAGCCACCGTGGCGGCCAGGCCTGGGTGATGCGCCGGCGCAGCCAGGCGGAGATGGACCAGCTGGTGGAAGCGGCAGGGTTCCGCAAGATTACCCAGCGCATCGACGAGTGGGGCATCTTCAGCGTCAGCCTGGCGCAGCGGGTGCGCTGATGGCCCGTGAAGCCGGGCTGGTCCGTCGCGGTATCCTGTGGCTGTTGCTGCTCGGACCGTTCTTCTTCCTCAGCTACGGCCTGGCCAACACCTATACCGCCGGCCGCGATGATATCGGCAGCCTGGTGTTCACCTGGGAGCGGCAGGTGCCGCTGTGGCCCTGGACGATCATCCCGTACTGGTCGATCGACCTGCTGTACGGGTTGTCGTTCCTGCTGCCTCGCTCGCGTTCAGAGATGGACCGCCATGCCCTGGCGCTGCTGACGGCGCAACTGATCTGCGTGGCCAGCTTCCTGCTCTGGCCGCTGCGCTTCACCTTCGAGCGCCCCGAGCTGTCGGGGCTGTTCGGCTGGCTGTTCGATGTGCTGATGGGCTTCGACAAGCCCTACAACCAGGCGCCGTCGTTGCACATCGCGTTGCTGGTGATCATCTGGACGATGTTCGCCCGGCATACGCGGCATCCTGCCTGGCGCTGGGTGGTGCACGGCTGGATGGGGCTGATCGGGCTGTCGGTGCTGACCACCTGGCAGCATCATTTCATCGATGTGCCGACCGGGGCGCTGGCGGGACTTTTCTGCCTTTGGCTGTGGCCGCACAGCGGTCCGTTGCCCTGGCGACAGGCACGTCTGGCGCAGAATCCGAAACGTTGGCGCCTGGCGCTGCGCTATGGCCTGGGCGCGGCCGTGCTTGGGCTACTGGCAATGAAGATCGCCGGTGGCGGGTTGTGGTTGCTGTGGCCGGCGCTGTCGTTGCTGCTGGTGGCGCTGAACTATGCCCTGTTCGGCGCCGCAGGTTTCCAGAAAGGCACCGACGGGAGACTGTCAGTGGCCGCCACCTGGCTGCTGGCGCCATACCTGCTGGGCGCCTGGATTAACTCGCGGCTATGGACCTGGCGGCATCCGCAGGCGGATGAGGTGGCCGATGGCGTGTATCTCGGCAGAGTGCCGGGGCGCACTGAAGCGTCTGCGTTCGCGGCGATTGTCGACCTGAGCGCGGAGCTGCCCTGTCTTGCTGTCCCTCACCAGAGCATCGCGGGGCAAGCCCGCTCCCACAACGCGGCTTGCCCCGCGATGAAGGCGCTGAAAACACCACAGGACTACCAGAGCCTGCCGACCCTGGACCTGATTGCCCCAGACCGGGAAATCCTGCAACAGGCCGCCAAGGCCATCGAACACCGCCATCAACAAGGCCCGGTGCTGGTCTGCTGCGCTCTGGGCTACTCCCGCAGCGCCAGCGCCGTCGCCGCCTGGCTGTTGCTCAGCGGCCGCTGTGCCAGTGCCGAACAGGCCGAAGCGCTGATTCGCCAGGCGCGTCCCGGCGTGGTCCTGCACCCGGCCCACCGCCTGGCACTGCATCACCTGGAGTCTCAGTCATGAGGCTGTTGCTCGTCGCCAGCCTGCTCGCCCGTGGCCGACAGCTGGAGCGCCTATCGGACGGCCTGACCCTGCTGGCCCTGGCCTGCACCCTGGCACCACTGCTCGGCCTGCCAATGGCGACGCTGCCTCACCTGCTCTGCGGCCTGTTGCTGCTGCTCGGCCTTGCCCACAAGTACTGGGCCCTGCGCGTCGCCCTGGATGCCGACCTGTTCGCCCGCCTCGGCGCCAGCAGCGACCTGCCTGCCGACACCCAGGCCTTGGACCACGCCCTGTTCGACCTGCGCCTAAAGCCTGCGCCCAACGACCCGCGCGACTGGCCGACCCGCAGCCGGGCCGCCCTGGCCCTGCTGCGGCGCCAGGCCCTGTGCCTGACCCTGCAGGTCGCATTAATGCTGACCCTCCCCTTCACCGGATAAGACCAATGCCATGCTCGCCAGCCTGACTGCCTTCGTCATCACTTCCGCCGCCCGCCTGATCACCGGCGCCCGCGCCCTGTGGCTGGGCTGCACGCCGCAACCGGTGCAACGCCTGTACTTCGCCAACCACAGCAGCCATGGCGATTTCGTGCTGCTGTGGGCGGCGCTGCCCGAGCCGCTGCGCCGCCGCACCCGCCCCGTGGCGGGCGCCGACTACTGGTGCAAGCCGGGCATCCGCGACTTTCTGATCCGCCAGGTGTTCAACGGCGTGCTGATCGACCGCCAGCACGGCGCAAGCGAAGGCAACCCGCTGCAACCGGTGCTCGAGGCCTTCGCCCAGGGCGACTCGCTGATCTTCTTCCCGGAGGGCACGCGCAACCTGACCGACGACCCGTTGCTGCCATTCAAGAGCGGCCTGTTCCACCTGGCCTCGGCCAACCCCCAGGTCGAGCTGGTGCCGGTGTGGATCGCCAACCTCAACCGGGTCATGCCCAAGGGCCGCGCCTTGCCGCTGCCACTGCTGTGCACCCTGAGCTTCGGCGAGCCGCTGCACCTGCAGCCGGACGAGGGCAAGCACGCCTTTCTCGAGCGGGCCCGCCAGGCCCTGCTGAACCTGGCCCCGAAGGAAGCCTGAGATGGATCACAACACCCTGTCGCTGTTCGCCGGCATCGGCGCCCTGCTGCTGCTCGCCAGCCTGATCGGCCGCCTGCTCAAATGGCGCGCCGGCCCCGCACCGCACGCGGTGATCGACAACCTCAACGCGCGCATCAACGCCTGGTGGGTGATGGTGCTGGTGATCGGCATCGCCTTCCTGTTCGGCAAGTACGGCGTGATCGTGCTGTTCTACGGCGTGTCGTTCTATGCCCTGCGCGAGTTCATGACCCTCACCCCGACCCGACGCAGCGACTACCCGGCGCTGGTGGCGGCGTTCTACGTGGCGCTGCCGGTGCAGTACCTGCTGATCGCCATGGACTGGTATGGGCTGTTCAGCATCTTCATCCCGGTGTACCTGTTCCTGTTGCTGCCGATCCTGGCCAGTTTCGGCGGCGACACCACGCGCTTCCTCGAGCGCGCCTCCAAGGTACAGTGGGGCCTGATGATCGCGGTGTACTGCGTGTCGTCGGTGCCGGCGTTGATGACCCTGGACATCCCCGGCTACGAGGGCCGCAACCTGCTGCTGATCGCCTGGCTGATCCTGGTGGTGCAGATCAGCGACGTGCTGCAGTACGTGTGCGGCAAGCTGTTCGGCAAGCGCAAGGTGGCGCCGAACCTGTCGCCGTCGAAGACCGTCGAAGGCCTGGCCGGCGGCGTGGCACTTGCCACCCTGGTCGGCGCCCTGTTGTGCTGGATCACCCCCTTTACCTTCTGGCAGGCGGCGCTGATGGCCTTGACCGTCAATGCCATGGGTTTCTTCGGCGGGCTGGTGATGTCGGCGATCAAGCGCGACCGCGGCGTGAAGGACTGGGGCCACATGATCGAAGGCCACGGCGGCATGCTCGACCGCATGGACTCGGTGTGTTTCGCCGCTCCGGTGTTCTTCCATTTCGTGCGTTACTGGTGGGCGTGAGGCGATGGAGATTCCGGTCGAATACATCGTCCATGAAAGCGCGCACTGGGTCGTCAATCATCACCTGGCCTCGCACCTGCCCGGCTACCTGATGCTCGGTTCGCGGGCTGGCGTCGCCAGCCTCGCGGAGCTGCCAGGCGAAGCCCTGGCAGAGATGGGCCTGCTGATGGGCAGGATGCAAGGTGCCATGGAGCAGGAGCTGGCGCCCAAATGGCTGTACATCGGGCGCTTCGGGCATGTACCAGGGCATCCCCTGCACTTTCACTTCATCCCGGTATACGACTGGGTCGAAGCGCTGTTCTGGCGCGATGAGCGCTACCGTTCGCTGCAGCAATTCGGCTCGATGGAACAGGCGCTGTCCAAGACCGACGGCGCGGAGCTGACCTTGTTCGTCTGGCGGGAGTTCGGGGAAAGCCCGACACCACCAGCAGTACCCGGGCGGGGTGTACCCGAGGTGATCGCTGCCCTGCGTAGTCGGCTTCAGCCCACTGCTGCGCAAGATCCATACCGCGCATAGCGCGCACAGACAGTTGGGTGTCGACCCCAGGCAACTGCAGGCGTGGCGATGGCCCTAAGGTGGTGCGTCATCTCCCCCACATGCCTGGAGCCACGCCATGTCCGATTTCATCACCGTCCTGCGCGAAACCTGCCCGACCCCGGTGGTCGACGCGACCAAGTGGAAGCGCATCGGCGGCGACCCGCACACCGTCAACCTCAATGCCTACCTGTCCGCCGACGGCAGCAAGATCATGGGCACCTGGATCTGCACGCCGGGCAAGTTCGAGGTCAACTACGAGAAGTGGGAGTACTGCCACTTCCTCGATGGCTATTGCATCGTCACCCCAGAGGGCGAGGAGCCGAAGCACCTGAAAGCAGGGGATGTGTTCGTAATCGAACCGGGGATGAAGGGAACCTGGGAAGTGGTCGAGACGGTGCGCAAGTATTTCGTGTTTGCCTGAAGCAATCAAAGCCGCCTGCGGTCCACCTGGTAGAAATGCCAGTTGTGACGCGACCCTGCGGGGTTCAAGCTGCGGCGGTTCCTTTTTGCTTTGGCAACTAAACATGGTGCGTAGCCAATGCTCAAGCGCCCTCCCGATATACTTCTGGCAAGCGACCTCCAAGGCTCCGTTCTGAGCGCTTGCCAGGACCAGAGTTTCCACAATGTCGCTTATACGGCATACGGTCGGGGTTCACGGGCCATAGGCTCCATGTCACTGCTTGCCTTCACTGGCCACTATCAGGAACCCTTCACGGCCAGCTATCTCTTCGGTAACGGTTACCGTGCGTACCACCCCGAATTGATGCGCTTTCTGTCTCCCGACAGCCTGAGTCCCTTCGGTAAAGGTGGAGTAAATGCCTACGCTTACTGTGCCTGCGACCCCGTGAACTTCAAAGATTTCTCAGGGCATTCAAAATCGCTCATCGTCCAGATTGGCGCACTACCCCGCCTCGAGATCGACTTCAATCTTTCTTCCCAACAGGTCAGTCAGCAGGAGCTTTGGCAGCGACCGGGTAATACGAAAAACCTGAACATGGGACCCAAAACCCGCACCCTCCTCCGCCGTGACACATTTTACTCAGTCCCGATTGGAGAAAAGGAATACGTCATTGCAGACCACCATATACAAGAGTTCATCAGCAACGGCATTGAGCTCAAACAACTGGCGACCACCCTCCAGATTTACAAACAAGACCCGAACACATCTGCAACGCGGATCAACGACCTGAACCGCGAGATCAATAAGCGCAGCAAAAGAAACCAGGCGATTGTGAAATTTGGCAAAGAAATCCATGCGGCCGCACGATCCCCCGAAGTGCAGAACATCAATATCAGAGGTGATTACAGAATGACCTCACCGGATCCACGCTAAAGCGTTTGTTATCTGAAGTGTTTCGGACAGCCTTTAAGGAACAAAAAAAATCGCGGAACGAATACCCCTCTCCCTGGTGCGCAGTTACAGGGGAAAGGGCACTCGTTTCGCGATCAAGTCCACTCGCTCGTCAATCCTTCTTGCGGTACCCCTCGACGATCGCCGAGAAATCCTTGCCGCCTTCGCCGCGCAGGCTCATCGCCTGGTACAGCTGCTGGGCCACGGCGCCGAGGATCACCGGCTGGTGCGCCTGGCGCGCGGCCTCGGTGGCCAGCCCCAGGTCCTTGAGCATCAGCTCGGCACCGAAGCCACCGGTGTAGCCGCGCGAGGCCGGGGCGGTCTCGATGATGCCCGGCCACGGGTTGTAGGTGTCCGAACTCCAGCAACGCCCGGTGGAGCTGTTGATGATGCCGGCCAGCACCTTGGTGTCGATGCCCAGTGCATTGCCCAGGGCCATGGCCTCGGACACACCGATCATCGAGATGCCCAGCAGCAAGTTGTTGCAGATCTTGGCGATCTGCCCGGTACCGACCTCGCCACAGTGCACGATATTGCGGCCCATCTGCGCCAGCACCGGCTGGAGCGTGGCGAACAGCTCGGCGCTGGCGCCGACCATGAAGGTCAGGGTGCCGGCCGCCGCGCCGCCGGTACCGCCGGAGACCGGCGCATCGCCCATGTCGATACCCTTGGCCGCCGCGGCCTTGGAGACGTCACGGGCGGTCTGCGGGTCGATGGTGCTGCAATCCACGGTCGGGGTGCCGGGGCGGATGCCGGCCAGCACGCCGGTTTCTTCATCCAGGTAAACGCCGCGCACATGGGCGGCGGCCGGCAGCATGGTGATCACCAGCTCGCTGTTGGCGGCGGCGTCCTTCGGCGACGTACTGACCTGGCCGCCCAGCTCGGCGAGTTCGGCCAGCACGGTCTTGTTCAGGTCGAACAGGTTCAGCTGGTGCCCGGCCTTGATCAGGTTACGGGCCATGGGCGCGCCCATGTTGCCCAGGCCGATGAAAGCGATACGCATGGCGTTCTCCTTAGCGCAGGCTGATGGTGGTGTTCACACCGTCACCCGCGCTGTCATCGTCGAACCAGCGGGCGGTGACGGTCTTGGTCTGAGTGTAGAACTGCACCACCTGCTTGCCGTACGGGCCGAGGTCACCGAGCTTGGAACCACGGGAACCGGTAAAGCTGAAGAACGGTACCGGCACCGGGATCGGGATGTTGATGCCGACCTGGCCGATATCGATCTCGCTCTGGAACTTGCGCGCCGCCGCGCCGCTCTGGGTGAACAGGCCAGTGCCGTTGCCGAACGGGTTGGCGTTGACCAGGGCGATGGCCTCGTCGAGGGTGTCGACTTCCAGGGTCACCAGCACCGGACCGAAGATTTCCTGGGTGTAGACCTGCATGTCGGTCTTCACCCCGGAGAACAGGGTCGGGCCGACGAAGTTGCCCTGCTCGTAGCCCGGCACCTTCACATCGCGGCCGTCCAGTTCGAGCTTGGCGCCTTCCTTGATACCGCTTTCGATCAAGCCCAGCACACGCTCCTTGGCGCGCTTGGAGACCACCGGGCCGACATCGGTGCCCGGCTCGTTGCCGGCGTTGACCTTGAGCTTGCTCGCCGCGTCCTTGATATCCGGCAGCCATTCGCGAGCCTTGCCCACCAGCACCGCCACCGAGGTGGCCATGCAGCGCTGGCCGGCCGCGCCGAAGGCGGCGCCGACCAGGGCGTTGATGGTCTGGGTGCGGTTGGCGTCGGGCAGCACCACGGCATGGTTCTTGGCGCCCATCATCGACTGCACGCGCTTGCCGTGCAGGCTGCCCAGGTTGTAGACGTGGGTGCCGACTTCGGTCGAGCCAACGAACGAGATCGCCTTGATGTCCTGGTGGGTGCAGATCATGTCGACCACCTGCTTGCCACCGTGCACCACGTTGAGCACGCCGGCCGGGATGCCGGCTTCCAGTGCCAGCTCGACCAGCATCATGGTCGACAGCGGGTCCTGCTCGGACGGCTTGAGCACGAAGGTGTTGCCGCAGACGATGGCCATCGGGAACATCCACAGCGGGATCATCGCCGGGAAGTTGAACGGGGTGATGCCGGCGCACACGCCGATCGGCTGGCGCAGGGTATAGGTGTCGACACCGCCGGCGACGTTCTCGGCGAACTCGCCCATCTGCAGGGTGCCGATGGAGGCGGCGTGCTCGACCACTTCCAGGCCACGGAAGATATCGCCCTCGGCGTCGGCGATGGTCTTGCCCTGTTCGGCGCTGAGGGTCACGGCGATGCGCTTGCTGTGTTCGCGGATCAGCGCCTGCAGCTTGAGCATGATACGCATGCGCGCGCCGATCGGGGTGTCGCGCCAGGTCTTGAAGGCGCGCTCGGCGGCGGCCACGGCGGCGTTGACTTCCTCGGCGGTGGCGAACGGCACCCGCGCCAGCACTTGCTGGGTCGCCGGGTTGACGATGTCACGCCATTCGGTGGTCTTCGACTCGACCCATTGGCCGTCGATCAGCAGCTTGACCTGCTCGACCTTGGTCTGGTCGGGCGTCTGGGGTGCGTTCATCTGCGCTCTCCTTGGAATTATTGTCGGAACGAGGACGCCTACGCCGCAGCGAACGGGGTGGCGCTCAGGGGCTGAGTTCGAGTATAGATGTGCAAACATCCAACAAGAATGCACAAAAAAACCGGATCATCATGCAAAAAGACCTCACCTCCCTGAGCGCGCTGAACTGGGACGACCTCAAGTTCTTTCTTGAGGTGGCGCGCACCCGCAAGGCCAGCAGTGCGGCCAAGCGCCTGGCCGTGGACTACACCACGGTGTCGCGGCGCATCGGCTCGCTGGAAGGGGCGCTAGGCACTTTGCTGTTCGAAAAATCGCGGACCAACGGCTTCGTCCTTACCGCCGAAGGACAACGCCTGCTGGGCTATGCCGAATCGATCGAGAGCACCCTGCACATGGCCTGTGAGCAGGTCTCGGGGTCAGGCGTGGCGTTGTCGGGGCATGTGCGCATGGGTTGCACCGAAGGCTTCGGCAGCTTCTTCGTCACCCCGCAGTTGAGCCATTTCGTCGATGCCTGGCCGGCGATCTCGGTGGATATCCTGCCGCTGCCGCACTTCATCAGCCTGTCCAAGCGCGAGGCCGATATCGTCATCGCCCTGGAGCGCCCGGAACATGGGCCTTACGTGTGCTGCAAGCTGTGCGACTACCGCCTGCGCCTGTATGCCACCCAAGACTATCTGGACAGCCACGAGCCGATCCGCGAGATCGCCGACCTGGGGCACCATCCGTTCATCAGCTACGTGGACGACCTGGCGTTCAGCTCGGAGCTGCTGTACCTGGCCAACCTGATCCCCAACGCCAACGCGCACCTGCGCAGCACCAGCGTGATCGCCCAGTATACGGCGGCCTTGCAGGGGCGCGGGCTGGCGATCCTGCCGTGCTTCCTGGCGGCGCAGGATCCGCGACTGGTGACAGTGCTACCGGAGGAGATCGAGGTGACGCGGCAATTCTGGATGTACTGCCGGGAAGATCTGCGCAAGTTGAAGCGGATCACGCTGCTGTGGGACTACATCCGCGAGGTGACCGAGGCCAATGCGCCATTGCTGATGGGCGAGACACGGGAGATGAAGTTCGCTCGGGATTGAGGGTACGCATCATCGCGGGGCAAGCCCACTCCCACGTTTGGACCAGCTTGCCACGCGATGCGTGCCTCAATCCGACGCCACCACGATCGACACCCGCCGGTTCTCCATGCGTCCCGCCGCGGTGCGGTTGTCCGCTACCGGCTGGCTGCTGCCCATGCCGCGGGTCTGGATGTTCTGCGGCTGCATGCCGATGCCGATCAACGCCTTGGCCACACTCTGGGCACGACGCTCAGAGAGCTGCTGGTTGTAGGCAGCCTTGCCCGAAGCGTCGGCATGGCCGTCGATGCGCACGCGCTGGATATCCACCGACAGCAGCGCCTTGCCGATACGCTCGACGATCGACTCGCTGGCGCTGTTGAGGCTGTCCAGGTCACTGCCGAACAGCACCTTGCCCGACAGGTCGAACGCCCAGCCCTCGTCGGTCGGGGCGAAGCCCTCGCGCTTGAGCACGGCGACCTGCTCGGGGGTCAGCCCCTTTGGCGGCACGCTCTGGCAGCCGGCCAGGGTCAGCAGCGCCAGCAGCAGGGTGAATAACGGGAAACGCAGCACGGAAAAACGCTTGGTCACGGTTCAGCTCCTGTTCTTTGCATCAGGGGCGCAGCGTTCCGTCTGCGCCACTTGCCAATGGCCACGGCGATTGCGCTTGGCCTGGTACATCGCCGCATCGGCGGCATTGAGCAGACTGGCCGGGTCGCGGCCGTCGTCCGGGTAATAGGCGATACCGACGCTCAGCGAGGTGGTCAGGCTGGTGCCATCCTCCAGCTGCACCGGCAGCTTCATGCTGGCAACGATCTTCTCGGCGATACGCTGGGCATCCTCGCGCGAGTGCAGCGGCGTCAGCAGCACGGCGAACTCGTCGCCGCCCAGACGCGCCACCAGGTCATGCTCGCGCAGTTGCGCACGCACGCGGTTGGCCACGCTTATCAGCACTTCGTCCCCCACTGCATGGCCGAGGCTGTCGTTGATCTGCTTGAAGTGGTCGCTGTCGAGGAACAACAGCGCCAGGTGGTCTTCAGTACGCGCGGCATTGCGCAGGCTGCGGCTCAACCGCCCTTCGAAGAAGGCGCGGTTGGGCAGGCCGGTGAGGCTGTCATGGCTGGCCTGGTGGGCGAGGCTTTCGTTCTCGCTCTGCAGGTGGCTCTGCCAGACCTCCAGCTCGTCGAGCAGGGCATTGAAGTCGTTGCCCAGTTCGTTGAGTTCGGCGATCTGGGTCTGCGGCACCCGCCGGTCGAAACTGCGCTCGCGCCGCGCGGCGTGGGCAACGCTGGCCAGGTTGCGCAAGGGGCGGATGATGTCGCCGAACAAGCGTCGCGACAGGTACAGCGCCAGCACCGCGCTGAGCACCGTGCACACCAGGATGCCCACCAGGCCGCTGAGCAGGAAGCGCACCAGGCTGCCGCCCTGCCCGGTCAGCTCGATATGACCGACCCGCTGGCCCATGTGCTGCACCGGCATGCTGATCGGTTCCTCCAGCAGGCTGCGCGCCACTTGCGACTGCAACTGCGCCATTACCCCCTGCTCGTCGCGTTGCCAGTGGGCGAGCAGGTCGCCATCGTTGTCGTACACCTTGGCGTCGGCCACTTCTTCGGTGGAGGCGATCAGCGCCAGGGCCTCGTTGGCCGCAGCACTGTCGTCGAACACCACGGCGGCCTCGACGGTGTAGTTGATGGAGCGGGCGATCAGGTGCAGGTTGTGGTTGGCATACACACGCAACGCCGCCACCCCGAGCAGGGTCACCAGCACCCCGGCCAGACCCGCGGCGAGCAAGGCCACGCCCAGGTGACCCCGCCCGAGCACGGCGCGAAGGGTCGGCCGGCTGAAGCGCCTGGCTGAACGTTTCATGGCTGCCCCGCCCGCCGTCGCGACAGCTGCAGCACGCTGGGATGGATGCGCACGCCGCTGCGTGCCACCGAGTCGAGGTTGACGTCGAACGCCACCTGCTGATCGCCGACCCGCAGGCAGAACAGGCTCCCCACCGTGCACGGATCGTCGGCCTCGCTGATGCTCAGCACCGGGTGGCCGTTGATCCGCTGGAACAATCGCTCACGTTGCTGCTTGTCGAGCTTACCGAGGTAGATGGCGTCGCAGGCACTGGCCACACTGGGGTCGTCGGCGAGCAGGCGGCGCACCTGCAGGGGTTGCCCGGACTGCTGCAAATTGCCCTTGATGAGGTCGTCGGCATATTCGGTCGGACCGACCAGGCACAGGCGCAGGGGATTGGGGTCGGCAGGCCAGCGGGCGTAGCTGAGGATGCCCAGCACGACCTGGGTCACGGCCTTGGCCCTTAGCTGCACCTGCGCCTGCGATACGGCATTGTCCGCCCAGGCGGGCGCGCCGTTCGACAACAGCATGGCCATCAGCAACGAGAGCGCACAGCCCTTCACGCGTCCCAGGGCCGAGACAGCCACTGTCATGGGGGGAAATCTCACAAAATGTTTGCGGATAATGCCGCAACGATAGCATATCGGCGGCAAACTCCAGAGTCAGACTTGCTCCAGCATCAGCCCCGAGACCCGGCGGACCTTGCGCCCCACTGCCTCCTCGAACACCCCGGCGCGCGGCTCGATCAGGCTGAAGCAATGCTTGGCGCGGGTGATCCCGGTGTACACCAGTTCCTTGGTCAGCACCGGGTTCAGCGCGTCAGGCAGCACCAGTGCGGTATGGCTGAACTCCGAGCCCTGGGACTTGTGCACGGTCATGGCGAACACCGTTTCCACCTCGCTGAGACGGCTGGGCAGGACGAAGCGCACCCCGCCGCTGCCATCGTTGCGCGGGAAGGCCACGCGCAGCAGCGCCTCGCCCTGATCGTCCGGCAGGCGTAGGGCGATGCCGATATCGCCGTTCATCAGCCCGAGGCCATAGTCGTTGCGGGTGACCAGTACCGGGCGACCCTCGTACCAGGGTTGCTGGCTGTCGATCAGCCCGGCGTTGTGCAGCACCCGGGCGACCCGCTCATTGAGGCCTTCGACGCCCCAGGCGCCCTTGCGCACGGCGCAGAGCAACTGGAACGCCTCGAAGCTCTGCAGCACCTCGGCCGCCCAGCGCTCCCAGCGCGGATCGTCGCCTGGCGTGCCTGGCGGCGGGCGCAGGCGACCGATGGTACGCAGGTAGCCGCGATACCCCTGTGGCCCCTCGGAACCTTGGTTGAGGCCATCGAGCAGCAGGCGGTCGAAGCGTTTGTCATGCTCGCCGCCCAGGGTCAGGCAATGAACATCCGCCGGTCGGGCCGCCAGCAGCGCACGCGCCTCCAGGGCTTGCTGGCGATTGACCAGGCGCGCCAACTGGCCGATACCGCTGCCTTCGCCGAAACGCCGCGAGTGGCGCAGCATCACGATCTGCTGGGCCAGCGGGTTACGCTGGCCATCGCCCGGCCTCAGGCCGATGTCGGCCAGCGACTGTCCGCCCACCTGCTCCAGCCAGGCCAGGGTCTGCGGCCAGTAGCAGCCGTCTTCGGCGTCGCGGCACAGGTCGCCCAGCACCGCTCCGGCCTCCACCGAAGCGAGCTGGTCCTTGTCGCCCAGCAGCACCAGCCGCGCGTTGGCCGGCAGGGCATCGAGCAGATTGGCCATCATCTCCAGGTCGATCATCGAGGCTTCATCGACCACCAGCACATCCAGGGGCAACGGGTTGCCGGCATGATGGCGGAAGTGCCGAGAGCCCGGGCGGCTACCCAGCAGGCGGTGCACGGTGCTGACTTCGGTGGGGATCTGCGCCCGCACCGCGCCATCCACCTGCAAGCGCTCCACCTGCTGGCCGATGGACTCGGTGAGGCGCGCCGCGGCCTTGCCGGTCGGCGCCGCCAGACGGATGCGCAGCGGCCGTCCTTGTTCGACCGCAGGGCCCTGCAACAGCGCCAGCAGGCGTACCACGGTGGTGGTCTTGCCGGTTCCGGGGCCGCCGGTGATGACACTGAAACCGGCCCGGGTGGCCAGGGCGCAGGCCAGCATCTGCCAGTCCACCTCGCCTGCGCTCGAGCCACCTTCGAACAGTTGCGCCAAGCGTTGTGCCAGGTCGGCCGGCTGCGGCTGAAGGCGCGCCAGGCGCTCATGCAGGGCGTTGTCGATGCGTCGCTCGTAGGTCCAATAGCGGCGCAGGTACAGGCGCTCGCCGCTGACCACCAGTGGCCGGGCACGCTGCTCGACGGTATCGCCGGCGGCAACCAGGGGGCTCTCGGCGATCCGCTGCAACCAGGTGCCCAGGTCGAGGCTGGCCAGCAGTTGCGAAGGCAGCAGCAACGGCCCGGCCAGGGCATCGCCTTCCGGTGGCAGCGACAGGGCGAAATCCGGCTCGGCGAGGGTCTGTTGCAGGTCGAGGCACACATGGCCATGACCCAGCTGGTGGCTGGCCAGGGCGGCGGCCAGCAGCACCAGCGGATCGCCGCCCGGCGCCCGCTCCTCGAGGAAACTCACGAAAGCCCGGTCCAAAGCCCGCAGCCAGCCGCGCTCGACCCAGCGATCGAGCAGCGCCAGCAAGTCCTGGCTGTGGCGTAGCGGCGCCAGGGCGCTCAGGTGCTCGGCCTGCAAGGGCGTGGGCAGCAGGTCGTCGAGGTTGCGGCTCATGGCGTGGCTCCGGCAAACAGGTCCTGTTGGGCAGGTTCTTGCTCACCCCGGAACATCGCGTCGAGCTGTTCGATCAGCGCCCGGGGAGGCCGCGCATGATACAGCCCATGGCCGGCCGAGGTGACGCCACGCAGGAAGATGAACACGGCGCCGCCGACGTGCCGGTCGTAGTCGTAGTCGGGCAGGCGCGCGCGCAGCTGGCGATGCAGGGCCAGCAGGTAGAGCACGTACTGCAGGTCGTAGCGGTGCTCGAGGATTGCCTGCTCCATGGCCAGGGCGCCGTAGGCCTCGGCGTCGGGGCCGAGCCAGTTGGACTTGTAGTCGGCCACGTAATAGCGCCCGTCAAGTTCGAAGGCCAGGTCGATGAAGCCCTTGAACATGCCGTTGAGCACGGTCGGCTGGGCGGCCGCCCGCGTCATCCCAACGTGGGTGTGGCGCGCCACCAGATGGTCGAGGCGCACCGCGTCGACCTGATGGCTGGCGAACCAGAACTCCATTTCGACCTGGTAGCGCTCGAGGCCTGCGAGGGTCAAGGTGGCCCCTTGCAACGGCATGGGCTGGACCAGCAGTTGCTGTAGCCACTGGGTCAGCGTGGGAATCCAGCCGGTCCAGTCGCGCCGGTTGCAGCGCTGGCCCACGGTGCGCTCGATCACCTGCCCCTGGGCGGCGACCCCCGCGAACCCTTCGCGCCCCGCCCATTCGAGCAGGCCATGAAGGAAGGTGCCCGGATTCGGCCCACGGGGGAAGCGGTGGATATCGCCCGCCTCGGCCGGCACCTCACGCAGCGACTGGCTGTCCAGCACCTCGTCGTCCAGCAGTTGCTGGGCCTGGGAGCTGTCGGCGACCAGGGTCTGGTCACCGACCCGCAAGGCACTGTACGAGGCGATCCACCAGTGCTCCGCAGCGGCCCGACGAGGCTTGCGCGGCGGCAGCAGCTCGCGCTGGCTGTCCGGCGTGCGGTAGCACAGGGCCTGGACCTCAGGCAGTGGACCATGGGTGATGGCCGGGTTGCCAGCCGCCAGGGTGGCGAGCCATTCGCCCAGCTGACTGGAAGCCGCCAACGGCAGGCCACCGCCCAGCAGGTAGCCCAAGGCCGAAGGATGCAGCTGCGAACTGCGCTGGGTGCCGCGCTTGAGGTCGGCAACGCCCAGCCAGCAGGCATGCTGGGCACGGGTCAGGGCGACGTAGAGCAGGCGCAGGTCCTCGGCCAGGCGTTCGTCGTCGGCGCGCTCGATCTGCTCGGCGTCCGGCGTCAGGGTCAGGTGCGCCACGCCCTGGTCGTCGTGCCAGCCCAGGGGCAGGCGCTGGCCATCCACCGGCTTGCTGGTGCAGATGAACGGCAGGTACACCAAGGGGTATTCCAGGCCCTTGGACTTGTGGATGGTCACCACCTTGACCAGTTGCTCGTCGCTTTCCAGGCGCAGGATCTGCTCCTCTCCGGCCTGCCCGGCGTTGGCCAGGTGCTCGGTGAGATGGCGGATCAGCGCCTGCTCGCCATCCAGCTCGCCTGCGGCCTGCTGCAGCAGTTCGGCCAGGTGCAGCAGGTTGGTCAGCACCCGTTCGCCGTCGCTGCGGCCCATCAGCGCTCGCGGCAGTTGGAAGTCGTGCAGCAGGCGGCGCAGCATCGGCAGCACGCCCTGACGCTGCCAGGTGTCGCGGTAACGGCGGAAGCGCATCACCCAGCTTTCCCAGACTCGCTCGTCCTGGTTCAGGCGCTCCAGTTCGATAAGCGGCAGGTCGAGGGTCAGGCTGGCCAGGGCGGCCTTGAGCATACGCTCCGAGTCCGGCTCGGCGCAGGCCTTGAGCCAGGCCAGCAGGTCATGGGCCTCCTGGGCGGCGAACACCGAGTCCTTGTCCGACAGGTATACGCTGCGCACATCGCGAGCCGCCAGCTCGGCGCGGACCAGCTGGGCCTCACGACCGTCGCGCACCAGGATGGCGATATCGGAAGGCAGGCAGGGCCGCAGCTTGCCGGCGGCATCGGCGAAACCGCTGACGCCCTGCTGCCCACCCTCGAGCAGCTCGACGATATGGCTGGCGCAACTGGCGGCCAACTGCTGGCGATACGACGTGCTGGATACCGGCTCGTCGCTCTCCAGCTGCCAGCAATGCAGGGCCGCGCTGGGCTGCCCGGCGATCAGCAGTTGCTCGCCACGGCCTTTGGCGCGCACTTCGACGAAGGGCAGCGGATTGTCGCCCTGGGTCCGGAACAGAAAAGCGCCACGGCCCTCGGCGCGTTCCTCGGCCAGGAGGAACACCCGGTTGACCGCCGCGACCATGGCCTGGCTGGAGCGGTAGTTGGTGTCCAGGCTGTGCAGGCGCCCGGCGGTGGCGCGGCGCGCGGCCAGGTAGGTGAAGATGTCGGCGCCACGGAAGGCGTAGATCGCCTGCTTGGGGTCACCGATCATGAACAGGCCGGTGTCCGGGTTGTTCTCGGTGATGCGGTAGATGCGTTCGAAGATCCCGTACTGGACAGGGTCGGTGTCCTGGAACTCGTCGATCAACGCGACCGGGAACTGCTCGCGGATCAACGCGGCCAGGCGCTCGCCCGAGTCGCTGCCCAGGGCATGTTCCAGGCGCAGCAGCATGTCGTCGAAACCCATTTCGGCGCGGCGACGTTTCTCCACCTCGAAGCGCGCCGATACCCAGGCGGCGGCATGTTCCAGCAATCGTGCATCGGGACTGGCCAGCCCCTGGAGCTGCTCGCGCAAGGACTCCATGGCCCGCAGTGCCGGGTGTTGCGGCGGCTCGCCGGACTTCCAGGCCTCGGCCAGGCCAGCGGGCGTCAGGCGGGTGAAGCCGGTGCCCAGGTCCAATTCCATGGCTTGCTCATCACCGGCCCAGGCCCGCAGCTTGTCGAACCAGGGTTCGAAATAGCGTGCCTGCAGCTTGCGCCCGTCGGCCTGCTTGGCCGCCACGGCATCGCGGCAGATCTGCTGCAGCTCGTCGGCCCAGGCGCCCCAGGGCGCCTTGAGCTGCGCCAGTTGTTCCGTGCGCTGGCGCAGGGTCGCCTCGATCAAGGCTTGTGGATCTTGATCGTCCACCTGGCCCCGGACACGGCCGAACAGCGGCCTGATCCTTGGCAGCAAGGCATCGGGGCTGCCCCAGTTGCCACGTACCCAGGCCAGCGACTCGCCGCGCATGCCGTAGCAGAAGCGCCGCCAGTAGTCGCGCATGACCTGGCCCAGCAGTTCGCTGTGATCGGTCTCCAGGCTCTGGGTGAACAGGCTGCCGCTGTCGAAAGCGTGCTCGCGCAACATGCGCTGGCACCAGCCGTGGATGGTCGAGACGGCGGCCTCGTCCATCCACTGCACGGCGATCTCCAGACGGCTGGCGCAGCGTGGCCATTGCTCCTGTGGATAATCGTCGCGCAGCAGGTGCAACAACGGGTCGGCACCGTCCAGCTCACCGCGGAAGAAACGCGCCGCCTCGGCCAGGCGCGCGCGGATACGCTCGCGCAGCTCCTTGGTGGCCGCGTCGGTGAAGGTCACCACGAGGATCTGCGGTGGCAGCAGTTCGCGGCTGAACCCTTGCTCACCGCCATGGCCGAGGATCAAGCGCAGGTACAGGGCCGAGATGGTGAACGTCTTGCCGGTGCCGGCGCTGGCTTCGATCAGCTGGCTGCCGTGCAGGGGGAAACTCAGCGCCAGGGGGCGGGCTTGGGTCATTGGGCGTTCTCCGGGTTACCCAGGGTCTGCCAGGGCGCTGCGAACAGGGGGCGATACAAGGCTTCGCACCAGCCTTCGAAGGTTTCGTCGAGGGCCAGCGCGGCGAAGTCACGGTACTGGCGGGCCAAGGCCAGGCTTTCGCTGCGCTCACCGAAGCTGTTCTGGCCGTCACCCTCATAGGCGCGGATCGCGGCGGCCACGGCCTTGTCCGGATCCTCCTGGGCCAGCCAGGCGAAGGCGGTCTTGGCTGCCACCGGCAAAGGGGCGTTCATGCCCGCCTGGCGTGCCACCAACAGTTCGCCCAGGCGCTCTGCCGCCTCGCTCTGGGGCAACGGGACCAGCAGCAGGGTCAGGTCACTGGCCACCAACGCGCTGTGCAGCGGATAGCCCGAGGCGCAGGCGGCAAGGTGCATGACCCAGGCCGGCACCAGTCGGTGCCACCTCAGGCTGTTGCGCCCGGCACTGAGGGTGTTGGGCACGGTGGCGATGCTCAGCAGGCTGTGGTCCTCGGCCTGGTACACCCGGCCGAGCCAGCCCTCGAGGCGCAGCGATCCCTGCTCGAAATGGATCGGCAAGGCGCCTTCGACCTGGGTTGGCCAGCGCTGCAGCAGTTGCCGATGGCGTTGCAGCAGGTCCGGCAGCGGCTGGATCAGCTCGGCCTGTAACGCTTCGCCGAAGCCTGCCAAGGGCAGCATCCCGCAGGCCTGGAGGCGTCGGGCCTGGTCCTGCAGCGCCCGCTCGGCGTTGTTCGGATCGGCCAGCGCGGCGCCGAGCAGGCTTTCGCTCAGGCCATAGCGTTGCAGGGCGTCCAGCACGAAGGGTTCCTCGTCCGGGGTCGGTGCCTCCAGCGCTTCGAAGAACACTTTCAGACGCTGGCTGAAGAAATGCCGTACCGGATGGCGCAGGAAGTCCTGAAGCTGCACCAGATTGAGCGGCTCATCGCCGGCGTAGGGCGACAGGGCGGTAGGCGCTTGCGCTTCATCCCCGGCCTGGTGCAACGCCAACCATTCATGGGCGAAGCTGAACAACGGGCTGCCCTTCTGGAAATAGCGCTGGCTGAACGGCTGCAACGGATGCTCCTGGGTCAGGGCATGCAACAGCTGCTGTCCAGGGTCGTCGCGTTGGCCGGTCTTGGCGCCGGCGAGCTGCCAGCCGGCGGCCAGGTGATCGCGCAGCTGCCCGATCAACACCGAGGACGGGCGCTCGCTGTTGTCGCGGATGCTGCGCCCAACCCAGCTGACATAGAGCTGGTCGCGTGCCGAGAGCAGGGCCTCGAGCAACAGGTAACGGTCATCCTCGCGGCGGGAACGGTCCCCTGGCCGGTAATCGCTGGCCATCAGGTCGAAGTCGAGGGGCGGCTGGGCACGCGGGTAGTCGCCGTCGTTCATGCCCAGCAGGCAGACCACCCTGAACGGGATGGCCCGCATGGGCATCAGGGTGCAGAAGTTCACCGAGCCGGCCAGGAAGCGCTGGGACAACTTGCCCTGGTCCAGCCCGGACAGCCAGGCTTCGCGCACCACGGTCAGTGGCAGCAGGTCGTGCAGACCGACCGCGTCGCAGGTTTCCAGCCAGGTGTCACGCAGGTCCTGCAGCTGCACCAGGAGCAGTTCGTCGTGCTCGTTCTCGGCCAGGAAGAAGATCTGCAGCAACGCATGCAGCCGTACCCCCCACTCCGTCGCCGAGGCCGGCTGTGAGAGCGCCTGGCAGGCAATGTCCAGGGCATCGAGCAACGCCACCAACGGGCCGATCAGCGCGGCGTCGAGGCCACCGATCTCATCGTACGGCTCGATACCGTCACAGCCTTCGCCCACGCCGACCGCATACCCCAGCAGCATGCGTCGCAAGCCGAAGCGCCAACTGTTCTGCTCAAGCCCCTCAGGCAGGCCGAAGCTGGCGCGTTGCTCGGCGCTCAACCCCCAGCGGATGCCGGCGCCTTCGATCCAGCGGTGCAGGGTTGGCAGGTCACTTTCCTGGATGGCGAAACGGGCGCGCACTGCCGGCACATCCAGCAGGTCGAGCACTTCGCTGACGGCGAAACGGCTGTCAGGCAGCTTGAGCAGATGCTCCAGGGCGATCAACAGCGGGTCGCGACCACGCTGGCCCTGGTCGGTCAGGGTGAACGGGATATAGCGCGGATCGTTGCGGTCGAGCTGGCCGAACACCGCGCGGATATGCGGTGCGTAGGTGTCGATGGCCGGCAGCATGACGATGACGTCGCGGGGTCGCAGCGTGGGGTCGGCACTGAAGCGGGCGAGCAACTGATCGTGCAGGATCTCCACTTCGCGTTGTGGGCTGTGGGCCAGGTGGAAACGCACGGAACGGTCCTTGGCCGGATCAACCGCCGGCCATTGCTCGCGAGTCTCGGCCAGGGGGCGCAGCTCGAGGATGTCGTCCTGCAACTGGTTGAGCAGGGTCTTGGGCTCACCTTCGCTGAACAGGTCGATGCGTCCGTCGCTGAAGACGCCCTGGTAACTGCCGGGATCGTCGTAGCTGTCGAGCAGGTTGATATAGTCGCGCCCCTGTTTGCCCCAGGCCGCCAACAGCGGGTGTGCATGCTGGTGCAGCAGCTCATCGTCCAGTTGCAGGGGCATGCCCTGCTTGCGTTGCTGGCGCTTGTACTGGTGTCGCAACAGGTCCTTGTCGGCAACGATATCGCCCCAGTGGTGACGGCAAGGGTTGTGCACGCACAGCAGTACCTGGCTGAAGCGGGCCAGGCCTGCCAGGGCCTCCAATATCTGGGCGGGCAGCGACGAGATGCCGAACACGATCAGCCGCGCTGGCAGCCCGACGGGGGCCTGCTCCAGGCCGTTGATCCGCTCGATGAAACGTTGATGCACGCCGGCCCGGCTCTGGGCCATGCCCGCCTCGCCCACGTCCTCGAGCAGGATCCGCCAAAGCTCGGCCTGCCAGCGATTGCCGGCGGCCAGCGGCTTGCGCTCGCCGCGCGCGGTGTTGAGCACATGGGCACCACTTGCCCAGTCCTTCAGCCAGTCGGCGCGGTAGACCTGGTACTGGTCGAACAGGTCGGCAAGGCGCTCGGCCAGCTGGTAGCGCTTGCGCAGGTCGCTGTCATCGGTGAGGAAGCGACGCAGGGGCTCGAAGTGCGGTCGCTCGATCACTTCCGGGAGCAGGCGCATCAGGCGCCAGGTCAGGGGCGCCTTGTCGAGCAGCGACACCTCGGGGATTTCATCGCGCCCCAGCACGCGGCGGTACAACTGCCACATGAAGCTGCCCGGCAGTTGCACATCGATGGCGGCGGCGATCCCGCAACCGCCTTGGTCGTCGTCCTGCGGGTCTTCGGCCAGGGCCAGTTTCAACCACTGGGCGATACCGTTGCTCTGCACCAGGGCGATTTCGTTTTCCAGTGGCGCCAGGGGGTAACGGCGCATCACGCTCACCACCAGATTGCGCAGGTCGTCCAGGCGGTTGCCCTGGACGATCATGAAGCCTGGGTGAAGTGAGGTGGTCTGGGGCATTGGGTGGTCTCGGAAGTGCGGTTGGTGCCGAACAGGAACCTTATCACGGAGGCGGTTGACGCGATCCCTGTAGGAGCGGCCTTGTGCCGCGAATGGGCTGCGTAGCGGCCCCAGGATCTTGGGTCTGTCTCA
>NZ_JAZDCT010000033.1:0-67772 GCF_036324045.1 Pseudomonas carassii
GAGCGAAGCGCAGGGGCCGTATGAATGGAGCCAGCGGCTTTTGCCTACTTTTGCCCAAGAGCAAAAGTAGGTCGCCGTAAAGGCGAAAAGGTGACTATGCGTCACCATCGCAAATGAATGCGCATAGAAAATCCAAAACAATCATCTCCGAACCCAACCCCAAACCCAAACCCAAGAAAAAAAGGAACCGCAGCGCCAGGGAGAACCAACACCGCGGTCCAAGGGGGGAGCCCATCACTGCTGAGTAACAGTCGCCATGTTGGCATTCCCGAACTGGGTAACGGTGGCGGTCTGACTCGCACCGCTCTGATCGACAAACGCCTGGTTACCATTGCCACCCTGGGTCACATAGGCGAGGTTGGCCACATCGGTCTGCTTGATGCTGGCCTCGTTGCCATTCCCATACAGCTGATACGTATAGCTCTGGTTGCCACTGCCCGATTGATCCAGGGTGATGCTGCCACCGTTGCCGGCAGCCAGCCCCTCGGCGTAGTTGGCGGTTCCTCGTTGGTCGGCAATGAGGAGGTTGTCGCTACCGTTCTGCTCGAAATACAGCTCGTTGTTGCTGTCCGCCTGGCGAGTCTCCATCTGGTTACGGTTGCCGTTCTGGTCCAGCCGCGCGACCTGAGCGTTGCCTTCCTGGGTGATGTTGACCCCGTTGCCATTCCCCGTCTGGTTGATCTGCGCCTGCTGCCCGACCCCGAACTGCCCGCCGGACTTCTCGCCCTTCCAGTTGCTGGCCATGATCTTGTTGGCATTGCCCACCGTGCTGATGGTCAGGCTGTGGTTTTCACCGTTCTGGTAGGTGAAGTGCAGGTTGTTGTTGCCCACCTGCGAAATACTGGTCACCGCCTGGCTGGTTTCGTACTGGTCCGACCAGCTGGCGTTGCCGCGACCGGTCTGGCTCAGCCCTGCGCTGTTGCCCTGGCCGAAGCTCTGGTCGATGTAGCCTTCGTTGGCCTGGCCGTTCTGGTAGACACTGGCCTGGCTGGCGGCCTGGTTGTCCTGCCACACCTCCACCGAGTTGCCGGTGCCGTACTGGTCGATGCCGATGGTGCCGCCCAGGCCGTCGCGCTGATCGCCATAGGCCCAGTTCTGCTTGCCCTCCTGGTAGATGGCGATATCGCCATCCTGATGGGTCAGATGCTCGGCGGCAGCCTGGTTGCCGCTGCCGCCCTGCATGATCACGCTCTTGTTGTTGCTGCCGCCGAACAGCTGCTCGACCGTGGCGTCGTTGCCATGGCCCGATTGCAGGGTGGTGGCCTGGCTGCCCAGCTGGGTGTCCTGCCAGATGACCGAGCGGTTGCCGCTGCCCAGCTGGATCTGCAAGGACTCGTTGTTCTCGCCCACCGACTGGCTGGCGAAGGCATCGTTGAGGCTGCCGCCGGACTGCTGGGTGATCTGGCTGCCGTTTTCGTACAGCTGCTCGGCGTAGCCGGCATTGAACGAGCCGGTGGCGCTCTGCTGGATGTGGCTGGTGCTGTTGTCCTGCAGGGCCATGTGGTTGTGGTCGTGGCCGGTCTGGTTCTGCGTGGCCGAGGCGAACGGCGCCTGGCTCTGCTTGACCTCGGCGATGTTCTGGTTGCCCTGCTGGGACTGGGTCGAGATGCTGTCGTCGGCCATGGCCTGGCCGGCAAGGGCCAGGACGATGGCAGCGCTCAGGGGGGCGAGCTTGTGCATGGTGTTGCCTCCAGATCTGTCGTGTTGGGCCTAGCGGTATTGGCTGACATGGACCTGCTGGCCGTTGCCGGCCTGGGTCACGGTGCTGTTCAGCCCCGTGCCGCGCTGGTCGATGGTGGCGCTGTTGTGGTTGCCGATCTGTTCGATGGCGGCGCTGTTGTCGCTGCCGTTCTGGCGGATCGTGGCGTTGTTGCCCTGGCCCTGCTGGCTGATCGCGGCCGTCAGGTCGCTGCCTTCCTGCAGGATGTACGCCTCCTGCGCGCTCCCGGCCTGGACGATCCGGCCCAGCAGGGCCTGGCCGTTCTGGTCGAGGGCGGCGCGGTTGCCCGTGCCCAGTTGCTCGATCACCGCGACCTGGCCGGCGCCGGTCGGTAGCAGGCGCAGCACCAGCGACTCGCCGAGGTCGCTGCCGGCGGCAAGGTCGGCGTTGTCCATCAGGTCGTCGGCCAGGGCCTGGCCGGTGAGGGCCAGGCTCAGCAGCAGTGGGTACAGGGCGTTCATGGCATCCCTCCGGGGTTTACTGCACCACCACGTTGACCGTGCGCGTGGTGCCCTGGCTGCTGGTCACCGTGGCGGTCGGCGCGGCGGTGGGCACCAGGGTCGTGCTGTTGCTCACCGTCAGGCGCCAGCGGCCGGTGACCGGCACGGTGGTGGTGCCCAGGGTCTGCACGCCGGTGGTGGTGGTCACACGCACGGTGATGGTGTTGCCGGTGGTCACCGAGGATGTGCCGCTGATATCCCAGTTGAAGCGGTTGTTCGAGCGCGCCGTGACCGTCGCCGCGGTGACCGCGAAGGTTTCCTGGGCCGGCCGTGGCGACACCTGCACGGTGACCGTGCCGGGCGTCGAGGTGGCGCCGATCGAGTCACGGGCGACGTAGCTGAAGCTGGTGGTGAACGCCGCGCTCACCGTGGCCGGTGGCGTGTAGGTGATCACGTTGCCGTCGGTGCTGACCGTGCCGCGTCCGGCCGGGGTCGGCTGGGTGACGCTGGCGATGGTCAGCGGCAGGTTGCCTTCCGGGTCGGTGTCGTTGGCCAGGGCGTTGATGGTCAGTGGCACGCCGAGGGTGGCGACGCTGTCGGCCACCGCGGTCGGTGGACGGTTCGGCGCGACGTTGACGGTCACCGTGGCCGGGGTCGACTTCAGCCCCTTGGCGTCCTGGGCGCGGTAGCTGAAGGTCGCCACCACGGGCGAGGTGGCGCCGGTCGGCGGGGTGTAGGTCACCGCGGTGGTGCCGTTGAGCACCACGCCGCCCAGGCCTGTGCCTGGCTGGGTGAGGTCGGTGATGCTCAACGGCACGTTGCCGTCCGGGTCGCTGTCGTTGGCCAGCAGGTTGAGGGTGATCGGCACCCCGACACTGGTGCTGCCGCTGTCGGCCTGGGCCACGGGGGCCTGGTTCTCGGCTGGCACCGGGGCGTTGCCGACCACCACCACCGGCTCCACGTCGACACCGCCGTGGGCCGACTTGACGGTGATGCTGGCGGGCGGCTGGGCCAGGTTGTTGACCGTCAGGCTCTGCTGCACGCCGGACTTGGACATGCGCCCGAAGCCCTGTACCAGCAGGTCGGGCACCACCACCTCATCACTGGAGCGGGCCTCGACCAGCAGGCGCTTGGCGCTCCAGTCGTAGCGCGCGGTGGCGACCTTGACCACGTCGCTGAGCTTGCTCGACAGCGCCGTCGGCCGCGTGGTGCCGGCCGGGCTGCTGGCGGTGACCACCACCACCGAGGGTGGCACGGCCTGGCTCAGTTGCTGGCTGAAGAACAGCCCGTTGTTGTCGGCGAGCATGCTGAACTGGCATGGCGACGGCGGCGAGCCGATCAGCGCCAGGCCGTTGCGCAGGCACAGGCTGGCACTGTTCGGCGCCTTGGCGAAGACCTCGACGCGGGTGCCGGCGGCGTTGCGCTGGTAGGTGGCGCGTTGCAGCGTCACCGGGGTCTGCTGGCGCTGGTCGAGGACCTTGCCGGAGACGGTGAAGACATTGGTCTGGATGGTGCCCGCCGGGCCCTGGATGCGTACGAAGTTGGTGTTGTTCGGGCTGCCGGTCACCGCCTCGGTGATGTTCGGGTCGCCGACGAAGGTCTCGGTGGCGCCGGTGTCCGGGTTGACCTCGGTGTAGGGGCCGCCGACGCCGCGCAGGAACGGGCCGAGGTTACCGTTCAGGGCGCCGCTGAAGTTGCCCGGCGCGCCGATGCCGATGTCGCGGGTGATGTTGATCGCCCGCCGGCCGGCGGTGGTCACGTTGACCGTCTCGACCCCGAACGGGTGGGTGATGGTGTAGGTGCCGGTGCGCGGCACCGAGGCGCGGATGCGGATGCGGGCGAAGCTCTGCTGGTCGCCGTTGACCGGGTTCTCGGCGGCGAAGGCCGCCTCGAGACCCGCGACATAGACTTCCAGCTCGTAGCCGCTGTTGCCCACTTGCGGGATCTCGGTCTCGGCCAGGAACCAGAACATCTCCGGCGGCCAGTTGTCCGGGAATACCAGCGGCAGGGCGTCGTCGTAGACCCCGGGCTCGGGCAGCAGGGTGCACATGTAGGCCGGGGCGCCCGGCGCGCCCGGTGCCCGCGAGCTGGTGGCGCGTGACTGGCACAGCTCCAGGGCGAGGTTGTTGGCGTCCTTGTACCACATCGGGTAGCCCCCGGTGGCGAAGGTGTAGGGGCCGGGATCGACCTCGCTCAGGGCGGCCCAGGCCGCGCTGCTGACGGTGAGGGTGAAACCGGCGGCGCACAGCGCCCGACGCGACCAAGTATTCATGTGGCCTCCTTGAAGGCGGTGTCTGTTCATGGCACCAGCACCACGTCTTCGTTGTCGCTGCCGCCATGGCTGCTGGTGACCTGCACCTGCGCCGGCGGGATGGGTGACAGCCCGGTGGTCAGGGACTTCACCGCGCCGTTGCCACTCAGGTTGCCGATCAGCGTGCCGTTGCCGGTGTGGGCGGTGAGGGCGGGCGGGCTGGTCTCGTCGCTGCTGCTGGCGACCAGGGTCAGCTGGCCGCTGGCCAGGCTGTATTCGGCGCGGCTGATGGTCACCAGGTCGGTCAGCGGCATGGCGGCGCTGGTCGGCGTGCTGGTGGCGATGGCCAGGCTGTTGTCGGCGGTCACCTGCAGGGTCAGCGGCAGGGTCGGATTGAGTGCCGACTGGCCGTACCAGGCGCCGGTGCCGTTGGCCTCGCCCAGGGGCAGGGTCGGTGTCTGGCTGGTCAGGGTGACCGTGGCCGGCGCCGGCGGCGCCATGACAAACACATCCTGCTGGGCCCGCAGGTCGCCGTTGACGGTATGCCGCGAGTAGGTGCTGCGTTGCGGGATCAGCGGTGTCGGGCGGTTGACCGTGGACAGCTTGCCGGAGATGGCGAACAGCTCAGTGCGCAGGTCGAGGCCGTTGGGGCCCTCGATGCGCACGAAGTTGGTGTTGAACGGGCTACCGGTGACCGGCTCTTCCAGGTTCGGGTCGCCGATGTAACGTTCGCTGGCGCCGGTGCCCGGGTTGGTTTCGGTGTAGGGGCCGTTGACGCTGCGCAGGAACGGCCCGACGTCGCCCTTGAGCGCGCCGCTGTAGTCGCCGGGAGAGCCGATGCCGATATCGCGGGTCATGTTGATCGCCCGGCGGCCGCCCGCCGGCACATCGAACACGTCGACGCCGTAGGGATGGGTGATGGTGTAGGTACCGGCCACCGGCACATCGACGCGGATGCGCACCCGGGCGAAGCTGACCTGGTCGCCATCCACCGGTTCCTCGGCGGCGAAGGCAGCCTCGATGGCCGAGCCGAAGCTCAGGTCGATGCCGCGGGCGGCATCGACGATGGCTGCGTCGGCGGTGAACCAGAAGGCCTCGTCGGGGAAGTTGCTGGGGAAGACGATCGGTTGGGTATCGTCGAACACGCCGGGTGTGGGCAGCAGCGTGCACATGTACGAAGGTGCGCCGGGGGCACCGGCGACCCGTGAGCTCACCGCCTTGGACAGGCACAGGTCGAGCACCCGGCCATGGCTGTCCTGGTACCAGGCGGGGAACTTGCCTGTGGGCAGGGTGTAGGGGCCGCTGTCGACCGCATACAACGCAGCCTGGGCCGGTAGCTGGAGCAGGCCGGCGAAGATCGCCACGGCCAGCGGGTGGGGAGTCGGTCGGTGCATGAGTTGCTTCCTCCTGCAAACGGGCCCATGGGTTGGGGCGTCTGTGGAGGCATCGGCAACTGTTGTGCCAGGTTTGTGGATTGCAGGGCTGGGGGCTTTGGAACGAGGGTTTCAGCGCTACTGGAAAATATCCGCCGAGGTCTGGCGGGTGGGCGGGAGGACCCAGCATTGGGGAATGGGGTAGGGCTTTTAGGTGTTCGCCGATAGCCTTGCAGCGCTTATGAGATCGAGCGCCGCCCGCGAGGTGCTTGATCTGATAGGCGCTGAAAATTCCCCGGCATACGCCACCCGGCATACCCCTCCCAGCGCATACCTGATGACTGCCAACGATTTCTGACGCACACTGCCGAAAAATCCGATGCCCATTGCCCCGCCTTAGCGGGGCACCCCTGGAGCACGCAATGGCGCGACAACTTCCAACAACAAACGCCAACGACCCACTGCAGCAATCCCGCCAGGTCCGCCTGAAACTGGCCAGCGAAGGCGAACTGCCCTCTGGCATGCTGCGTGACGAAATCGACGCCTCCTGGCGCCGCAGCCTTGGTCACGGCCTGGACTGCCTGCAGGGCGAGCAGGTTGGGCTGGGCATTCGCCATGGCCTGGACCTGCGCGCGTTGCTGGAGCACAACCGGCTGCTGATCGATGCGGTCACCCCCGAACTGGACTACCTGGTCAAACGCCAGGGCAAGAGCGGCATCGTCATCCTCGGCGACGCCCAGGCCAACGTGCTGGCCATCGAGGGCCAGAAGCAGACACTCGAGCGCGAGGGCCTGCGCGACCTGCACCCGGGGAGTTGCTGGAGCGAGGCCCTGCGCGGCACCAACGCCATCGGCACGGCGGTGGTCGAGGGCCAGCCGACCCTGATCAACTGTGGCGAACACTATCTCGACCGGCTCAGCCCGTTCTCCTGCACCTCGGTGCCCTTGCGTGACCCACGCGGCGAAGTGATCGGCGTGCTCGACGTGACCCGCGAAGGCGTCATGGCCCAGCCCCAGGACAGCCTCTCCACGCTGCTGCTGGCCGCCGGCAATATCGAAAGCCGATTGTTCGGGCTGTATCACCCCGAGCACCTGGTGCTGGCCTTCCACAGCCGCCCGCAGTACCTGGCCAGTGCCTGGCAGGGCCTGCTGGCGCTGAGCCTGGAAGGCGAGGTGCTGGCGGCCAACGACAATGCCTGCCAACTGCTGCAGATGTCGCGCCAGGCGCTGCTTGGGCGGCGCAGCAGCGACCTGCTGGGCGAGCGCTCGCCGGCATTCATCGCCCGCCTGTGGCAGGGCGGTGTCAGCAGCGTGCAGACCGCCAAGGGCGAATTCTTCTTCCGCGCCTTGCAGCTGCCACGGCATGGCCGCATCAGTGCTCCGGCGCCCACCACCAAGCCGGCCGAGCCGGCCAAGGCCCAAGCCCTGGAGGCCCTGGCCGGAGGCGATGCACGCCTGGCCCGTGCCTTGCGCATGGCCCGTCAGGGCCTGGCCAATGGCTTGCCGGTGCTGCTGTTGGGCGAAACCGGTACCGGCAAGGAAGTCGCCGCCCGTGCCCTGCACCAGGCCGGCCCGCGGGCCGACAAGCCGTTCGTGGCGGTCAACTGCGCGGCGATTCCCGAGGGCCTGATCGAGTCCGAGCTGTTTGGCTACCGCGAGGGCGCCTTTACCGGCTCGCGCCGTGGCGGCATGGTCGGCCGGCTAATGCAGGCCCATGGCGGCACGCTGTTCCTCGACGAGATCGGCGACATGCCCCTGGCCTTGCAGGCCCGTCTGCTGCGTGTCCTGCAGGAACGTCGGGTGGCGCCGCTGGGCGCCGGCGATGAGCAGGACATCGACGTGGCGCTGATCTGCGCTACCCACCGCGATCTCAAGCGCCTGGTCGCCGACCAGCAGTTCCGCGAAGACCTCTATTACCGGGTCAACGGCGTATCCCTGCGCCTGCCGGCACTGCGCGAGCGCGACGACCTGGCGACGCTCATCCAGGGCCTGCTGGACAAGTCCGGGGCCAGGGGCGTGAGCCTCGATCCCGCGTTGGTGGCGCTGCTGGAGCACTTCGACTGGCCGGGCAACATCCGCCAGCTGGAGATGGTGGTACGCACCGCCCTGGCGATGCGCGAGGAGGGCGAGCACGTGCTGACCCTCGACCATCTCACCGACTGCCTGCTCGATGAGCTGGCCAGTGGCGCCGCGCCGTCCGGCAGCCTGCGCGACAACGAGCTGGAGCTGATCCGCTCCGCCCTGGCCCGCCATCAGGGCAATGTCTCGGCAGCGGCCGAGGCCCTGGGCATCAGCCGCGCGACGCTGTACCGCAAGCTCAAGCAGTTGCGTGGTTGAGCCATGGGCGGACTGTTTTCCCGGCTGATCGAATCCAGCGACCCGACGCTGATGCGTCAGGCGCTGGCCTGGCTTTATGGCTTCGTGCGTCCACACCGTGGCGCCATTGGCGTGCTGCTGGCGCTGTCCCTGGGCGCCTCGCTGCTGGCCCTGGCGCAACCCTGGCTGGTAAAGACGCTGATCGACGAGGGGCTGCTGGCCAAGGACTACCAGACCCTCTGGCACATGGCGGCGATCATGATCGTCGCCGGCTTGCTCGGCACCGTGCTGGCCGGGGTCAACCGCTACCTGCACACGCGGCTGTCCGGGCGCATCCTGTTCGCCCTGCGCGACGACCTGTACCGCCACTTGCAGCGGCTGTCGCCGACCTTCTACGGGCGGCGGCGCACCGGTGACATCCTGTCGCGGCTGGACGGCGACGTCGCCGAGATCCAGCGTTTTGCCGTGGACTCGCTGTTCTCGGCGGTGTCGGCGCTGATCGGCCTGGTCGGCGCCGTGGCCCTGATGCTGATGCTGTCCTGGCAACTGTCGCTGCTGCTGGCGCTGCTGATTCCGCTCGAGGTGCTGTGGCTGCGCTGGATGCGGCGCAAGGTCGAGCGCGAGGTACGCAGCCTGCGCGAGCGCTCGGCGGATGTGTCGTCGTTCCTGGTCGAGACGCTGCCGGCGATGAAATTCATCCAGGCCGCCGGCCAACAGCAGCGCGAGGCCGAACGCCTTGATCGGTTGGGCCAGGGCTATATGGGGCAGTTGCTCAAGGTGCAGGTCACCGAGTTCTTCACCCTGGCGGTGCCCGGCACCCTGACCTCCTGGTGTCGTGCATGTGCGTTCCTGGTCGGCGGCTGGTGGGTGATCCAGGGGACCTGGCAACTGGGCGCGCTGATCGCGTTTTCCACCTACATGGGCATGGCCGTCGGCCCGGTGCAGAGCCTGCTGGGCTTGTACGTGGCGGTGCAGCGGATGGCCGTGAGCCTGGGGCGGGTGATGGAACTCAAGCGGGAAGCGGTCGCGGTGCGCGAGGCGGATGATCCCAAGCCCATGCCGCAGGGGCCCGGCGAGCTGCGCCTGGACGCGGTGTGCTTCGCCCACGACGGGCGCCAGGGCAGGGTGCTGGACAAGGTCGATGTCTGTCTGCCGGCCGGGGCCAAGGTCGCCATCAGTGGCGCCTCCGGTGTCGGCAAGTCGACGCTGATCGACCTGCTGCAACGCTTCTACGACCCCGATGGCGGGCGCATCCTGCTCGACGGCGTAGACCTGCGCGAGCTTGACCTGGAGGCCCTGCGGCGACGCATCGCCGTGGTCAGCCAGGACATCGTGCTGTTTCGCGGCACCCTGGCGCAGAACCTGGCCTACGCCACGCCCCAGGCCAGCCGCGCCGATCTCGAGCAGGTGGTGCGCCTGACCCGCCTGGACAGCCTGGTGCAGAGCCTGCCGCTGGGGCTCGACGGCTTGTTGGGCGAGCGTGGCCAGCAATTGTCCGGTGGGCAGAAGCAACGCATCGCCATCGCCCGGGCGCTGCTGCAGCAACCGGCGATCCTGGTGCTGGACGAAGCCACCTCGGCGGTGGATGAAGCCACCGAGCGCGAGGTGATCGCCGCCATCGACCAGCTGTTCGCCGGGCGCACGCGGATTCTCATCAGCCACCGCGCCTCGACCCTCGCCGATGCTGACCTACACCTTGAGCTGCACGGCGGGCAGTTGCGCAGCAAGGAGCCCGCCGACCATGGCCGCTGAACCGTGCATTGGCGTGATCGACAGTGGTTGCTCGCCGGAGCAGGCAATCGGCCTGCTGGATGCGCGACGTTTCTGGCTCGAAGAGGGCATGTTGCGCGAGGGTGACCCGCTGCCGGACGCCTTGGGCCATGGCAGCGCCGTGCTGGCGCGGCTGCGCGCCGAGTCCGGTACCCAGCCCGTGCTGCTGGCCCAGGTGTTCACCATGCAGGGCAGCACCAGTGCCTTGCAGGTGGCGGCTGGCCTGTTGTGGCTGGTGGAAGCCGGCGCGAGCGTGGTCAACCTGAGCCTGGGCCTGCGCCAGGACCGCCCGGTACTGCGCCAGGCCTGTGCCGAGGCCGTGGCCGCCGGGGTGCTGCTGTGCGCCTCCAGCCCGGCGCGGGGCGAGCCGGTGTATCCGGCCAGCTACCCTGGGGTCATCCGCGTGACCGGCGATGCCCGCTGCGCTCCTGGGCAGTGGTCGTGGCTGGCCACGGCCCAGGCCGACTTCGGCGCGGCGGTCGGCAGCGATGGCGGGGCAGGAGCCAGCTTGGCCTGCGCCGCATTCAGCGGTCGGGTGGCGGCCCTGCTGCGCGATGAGCCTGGCATGACCCGGGAGGCGCTTTTGCGGTGGCTGAAAACCCACGCTGCGTTCGCAGGCCCTGAGCGCAAGGGGCCGATCAATGCCTGAATCAAGCATCCTGATACTCGGTGCCGGGCCTGCCGGCGCGGCCACGGCCCTGGGGCTGCGGCGGATGGGCTACCCCGTCACTGTGGTGTCCGACTGGCGCCGCTTCGCCGCGGTGGAAGGCGTGTCGCAGCGGGTGCTGGAGGGCCTGCGTCATGCAGGCCTGGGCGCCGCCCTGGCCGAGGCCACCACGCCGGCCACGCGCCAGGTGCACTGGAACGGTGAGCGGCTGCAACCGAACCAGGAATGCCTGCTCGATCGCCAGCGTTTCGACCAGGCCCTGCGCGACGATCTGTGCCGCGCCGGTATCGAGCTGATCGAAGGGCGTGTGCGAGAGGTGGCGCGGGGGGAGGGGTACCGGTTACACCTGGACGACGGTCGCACCTTGTCCGGTAATTTCCTGGTCGAGGCTCGTGGTCGCCAGGCCCCATTGAGCGAAGGTCGCCTGCGTGGGCCGGAGACCGTCAGCCTGCTCAACCTCTGGCAGGCCGCGCCCGGCACGCCGGCCTCGGCGGTGGAAAGCCTGGACGACGGCTGGGCCTGGATGGCGCGACTGGCCGATGGCCGCTGCTACTGGCAGGTGACGCTGGATGCGACGGCGGCGCAGCTGCCGGGCAAGCCGGCCTTGCCCGAATACTGTGCCGAGCGTCGGCGTGGTTCGGCGCTGGTGGCGCAGCTGTTCGATGAGCAGGCCTTCGCCCCTGCGCAGGTGCATGCCCGTAGCAGCACGGCGATCCTGGCCGGCGCCTGCGCAGGCGATGATTGGCTGCGGGTGGGGGATGCGGCGATGGCGGTAGACCCGCTGTCGGGTAACGGGATCTTCCAGTCGTTGTCATCGGCCTTGCAGGCGCCGGTGGTGATCAACACCTTGTTGCAGCGGCCTGAGCACGCGGCCCAGGCGCTGCGCTTTCACCAGGAACGGATTGAGCAGTTGTTCCTGCGCTTTGCCCGTATTGGCCGGGATTTCTACGACCAGGAGCAGTCGCGGGCGACGGGCGCGTTCTGGGCTGCGCGCCGCGAATGGCCGGATACGCAGCCGATCCATACCCAGGCCGCCTGGAGCGCTGTGACGGTGGAGCGTCGGCCGGTGTTGCGTAATGGCTTCGTGGAGGAGGCCGAGGTGGTGGTGACGGCAGACCAGCCGTTGGGGGTGTGGCACCTGCAAGGGATTGAGTTGGCGCCCGTGGTCCGTGGGGTGCAGGCGGGACTGTCGTTGCAGGCGTTGTTGCGTGATCGGCCTGCACAGCAGCAGATGATGGTGCGGCGGTGGTTGTTGGAGCAGGGGTGTCCTTGAGACTGTGGGGCTGCTGCGCAGCCCTTCGCGGCACAAGGCCGCTCCTACAGGTGTTCACAGTCCCCTGTAGGAGCGGCCTTGTGCCGCGCAGCGGCCCCATAATCTGGAATCAGAAGAAGGTCCCGACCACCAGTTGCAGATAGGTCCCCCTATCCCGACCACCCAACTGCACGCCGCCATCCTGCGCACTGCGCTGTGGGGTATAGAACCCCACCAGCGGGCTGATCAGCCAGTGCTCGTTGACCATCCACTCCACATACAGGTCCACTTCGCGTCCACCCAGGTTGCCCTGGTCGGTCTTGAGCGTGTCGAAGTCGAAGTACAGCGCCCCCACGGTCAGGCCTTCCCGCGGGGTGGCCTTGAGCGCGACATGGTGCACCTGGGTGTTGCTGTTGAAGGGACCGGCGTAGTTGGCCGCCACCTCGCCCTGGAACCAGGTGCCGTAGCCTCGGCTCAGGCCATAGAACAGCGGGTCGAAATGCTCCGAGAAGCGGCTGTAGCGGTAGGTGGCGGTGGGCGACCAGGGCAGTGCGGAGAAGGTCCAGTTGCCCTCCAGGTACCAGGCGTTCTCGCGCCCGCCAGTGCGGTCCTGGGTGACGTACTCGGCGGCCAGCTCGAGGTCCTTCACCCCCAGGTTGCCGCGCCCACGCAGGCTCACCGTGTCCATGCCGTCGCGGTGTTCCAGGCCGAGGATCTCGGCGTAGCGGCGGTCGACATCCAGGCCGTGGATCCAGCTCAGGCCCACGGTGCCTGCGTCGGCGACATGTTCGAGGTTGGCCACCGCCATGGAGGTGTCGGCCTGGAACGGGTTATCTGATTTGAGCCACATCAGGTCGCCACGCCAGCCTTGCTTGCCCCCCAGGCGCAGCACTGCGGTGCGGTCGAAGGCCTTGCGCGCCGCCAGGTAGTAGGCGCCGCCCCGATCGAAATCGGCGCCCAGGTCGACATTGCCGGCATTGACCGGGTCGCCCTGGATCAGGAAACCGTCGCCAAGGGTGATGACCTGGCGACCGCCGGAGAGGTCGATGCCGTCTTCGCCGAGGGCCGGGAACAGATTGCCCGAGCGCCAGCCGAGGTAAGCGTCCTCGATGCCGGTGCGACGTTCGTTACCGAGGGTGAAGCCGGCGGCGTCGCCATCGCCCCAGGTGGCTGAGCTGAGCAGGCTGAAGGCACCGTACAGCGTGCCACTGTCGGCCAGGGCCTGGCTGGCGCTCAGGCCGTACTTGACGTAGCCCTCGCGCCAGCTGCTGCTGCCGGGCTGGCGGTTGCCGAACTGGTCGAAGCTCTCGTCGCTGTGGAAAACGCCGAACAGGGCTTCGAGGTTGGCGTCCAGGGTGGTGCCGGCGTTGTTGTAGAGTTCATGCGCCTGGGTGAGGGGCGAGGCCAGCAGCAGGGCCAATGTGCAGGCAAGTTTGTGCGTCATGGTGTGCTCCATGTTTTTTTTCTTGTGGTCTTGGTGTTTCTATCGCGGGGCAAGCCCGCTCCCACGCCTTGAAGGCCATCTGTTGTGGGAGCGGGCTTTCAGGCTAGTGTCCTGTCTTGGAAATACGTTCTCTTTTGGCGAGTGGCTTGGGTGTTCGGGCAAGGCGCCGCGACGAGTCATAGCAGGGCTATGGCGAGGAGTGGCAACGCAGGCCGGGCGCCCAAGACGCCGCCAAAAGTGAACAGCTTATTTCCGAGACAGGACACTAGAGCTTGATCAACACCGACTTCAGCTCGGTGTAGTGCTCGATCGCCGCCGCGCCCATCTCGCGGCCGACGCCGGAGAGCTTGTAGCCGCCGAACGGCAGCGCCGGGTCCAGCGCGCTGTGGCAGTTCACCCACACCGACCCGGACTTGATCCGCGGGATCATCCGGTGCACTGCGGCGAGGTCGTTGGACCAGATGCTCGCGCCCAGCCCGTAGGGGTTGTCGTTGGCCATGCGCACCACCTCGTCGAGGTCGTCGAACGGCATGGCCACCAGCACCGGGCCGAAGATTTCCTCCTGCACCAGGCGGTGGCGCTGATCGACATCGACGATCACCGTCGGCTTGACGAAGTAGCCCGGGCCGAAACCTTCGCCGCCGCAGGCGACGGTCGCGCCCAGCTCGCGGCCCAGGTTGATGTAGCCGGTAACCCGGTCCTGCTGTTTGGCCGAGATCAGCGGCCCCATCTGCACGGTCGGGTCCAGGCCGTTGCCCAGTTTCATAGCGTTGGCGATGCCGGCGATATCGGCCACCACGTTGTCGAAGTGCTTGCGGTGCACGTACAGCCGAGAGCCGGCGCAGCACACCTGGCCCTGGTTGAAGAAGATCGCCGTGGCGGCGCCGGCGGCGGCTTCCTGCAGGTTGGCGTCGGGCAGGACGATGGTTGGCGACTTGCCGCCCAGCTCCAGGGTGACGCGGGTCATGTTGTCCATGGCGGCCTTGCCGATGAGCTTGCCGACCTCGGTGGAGCCGGTGAAGGTCAGCTTGTCCACGCCCGGGTGGCGGCTCAGGGCGGCGCCGGCGTTCAGCCCGGTGCCGGTGATCACGTTGAACACGCCGTCCGGGTAACCGGCCTCGCTCACCAGCTCGGCGAGCTTGAGCGCGGTCAGCGGGGTTTCGTCGGCAGGCTTGAGGACCACGGTGCAGCCGGTGGCCAGGGCCGGGCCAAGCTTCCAGCAGGCCAGCAGCAGCGGGAAGTTCCAGGCGACGATGGCGCCGACCACGCCGACCGCTTCGCGGCGGATGAAACCGTGGAACTCATCGTCAGGCATCAACGGCAGCGAGGGCTCGACCGTGCTGCCTTCAAGCTTGGTGGCCCAGCCGGCCATGTAGCGCAAAAAATCGATGGCCAGCTGCACGTCCATCACCTGGGCCACGGCGGCGCTCTTGCCGTTGTTCAGGCATTCCAGCTCGGCCAGTTCTTGGGCATCGCGCTGCATCAGGTCGGCCAGGCGCCACAGCAGGTTCTGCCGTTCACGCGGGCGTGTGCGGCTCCAGGCGGAATTGTCGAAGGCCTGGCGTGCGGCCTGCACGGCACGGTCCACGTCCTGGGCCTCGGCCGCGGGTACCTCGCCGAGGACCTCGCCGGTGGCCGGGTTGCGCAAGGTCATGGTGCGGCCGCTGGCGGCGTCCTGCCAGTCGGCGCCGATGCGCATCCTGAGCTTGCGTGCGAGGAAGTCGCGTGTGGCGGGGAGGATCGGCAGTTCGGGATGCATGGGGCGGTGCCTCTTGTCATGGTTGTGACCAGGGCTGGGGCAATGGGCGTGCCAAAGGACTCGGATGACGGGTAGGCCCAGCTAGCGGTGGCTTTTGCCGGATTGGGTGTAGAAAGAATCAGGGTTGATCTGTTGCATATTGAGATCGGGTGAGACGGCATGTGACACAGGTTCGCGGGCGCTGGGGCCGCTGTGCGGCCCTTTCGCGGCACAAGGCCGCTCCTACAGAGGATCGCGGTTTCCTGTAGGAGCGGCCTTGTGCCGCGAAAGGGCTGCGAAGCAGCCCCAGGATTGCCAGCCCCGGCGGATGTCTCAAGGTGAAACACCCAGTCGCGAAATGGGACGTTCACCTACAACCCCAAACGCTGGCCCATACCCGCAAAACCAAGGCAACTCACTGATCCAAAACATTTTTGCTGCAACTGGCACACTTCCTGTATCGCAACTGTTACATGCACACCGCTGTACCCAAGCGTGCGAATAACGATAAGAACAACACCGTGGAGGTCTGACCTTGAAGACGACTCGACTCCGGCGGCAGGCGGGCACACTGGCGCTGGTCGCCACCGCACTGCTGTCCGCCCAGGCCATGGCGGCCGAGCAGGGCCCGAGCCTGTTGCAGAACAAGTGCATGGGTTGCCATATCCCCGAAGGCAATGACAGCTACAGCCGCATCAGCCACCAGCGCAAGACCCCGGAAGGCTGGCTGATGAGCATCGCCCGCATGCAGGTGATGCATGGCCTTTCGATCAGTGACGACGACCGCCGCACCCTGGTCAAGTACCTGGCCGACAAGCAGGGCCTGGCGCCCAGCGAGACCGAGGGCGTGCGCTACGCCATGGAGCGTCGGCTGAACACCGTCGAGCACTTCGACGATCAGCTCAGCCAGATGTGCGGCCGTTGCCACTCCGGCGCCCGGGTCGCCTTGCAGCGGCGTCCGGCCAAGGAATGGGAACACCTGGTCAACTTCCACCTCGGCCAGTGGCCGTCCCTCGAGTACCAGGCCCAGGCCCGCGACCGTGACTGGCTGGACATCGCCCTCAAGCAGATGGTGCCGGACCTGGCCAAGCGCTTCCCCCTCGACAATCCGGCCTGGGCCGAGTGGCTCAAGGCCCGGCCCGAGTCCAAGGTACTGGCCGGGCAATGGGCGTTCAGCGGCCATATGCTGGCCAAGGGCGACGTGCGCGGGGTGATGACGGTCAGCGCCGAGCAGGGCGACACCTTCAAGGTCGAACTCAAGGGCGCCTATGCCGATGGCACGCCGTTCAACGGCAGCGGCTCGGCGATCCTCTACAACGGCTATGAATGGCGCGGCAACGTCAAGGTCGGCGAGGCCAACCTGCGCCAGGTGTTCGCCGCCATCGACGGCCAGATGAAGGGCCGCATGTTCGAGGCCGAGCACGACGAGCGCGGCCTGGACTTCAGTGCCGCCAAGGCCGGCCAGGGTCGCCTGCTGGCAGTACAGCCGGCCTTCATCAAGGCCGGCGGCGACAGCGAGATCAGCCTGGTGGGCAGCGACCTGTCCGGCAAGCCCGATCTGGGCGCGGGCGTCGAGGTGACCGAGGTGCTGGAGTCGACGCCGACGCTGATCCGGGTCAAGGCGCGTGCCGCCAAGGACACCTCCGCTGGCCAGCGCGAGGTCTCGGTGGGCGCGCTCAAAGGCGTGCAACTGGCGGTGTACGACAAGGTCGAGGAGGTCAAGGTAGTGCCGGCGTTCTCCATTGCCCGCATCGGCGAGAACGGCGCCTCGGTGCCCAAGGTTCAGGGCCGCTTCGAGGCCGAGGCCTGGGGCAGGGACGCCAGCGGCCAGCCGCTGCGCATCGGCTACCTGCCGGCCAGCTGGAAGGTCGAGCCCTTCAACGAGCGCGCGGTCGAGGACGAGGACGTCAAGTTCGCCGGGCAGATGCAGGCCGACGGGGTGTTCGTGCCGGGCGGGGCAGGGCCCAACCCGGCGCGCAAGATGATGACCAACAACGCCGGCAACCTGAAGGTGATCGCCACCCTCGCCGACGGCGGCCAGCAGGGCGAGGGCCACATGATCGTCACCGTGCAACGCTGGAACAATCCGCCACTGCCATAGGCATCAACTGACGCATCGAATCCCGGGAGGTCGCCATGGGCGCACTACTGAACCTGGTCGAACGCAACCTGCACGAAGTGCAGGTGGATGCCGACCGCATGCTGTTCCATATCCCCAGCAGTTCGCTGTTCGCCGCCGACGCGGTGACCGGCGGCATCATCGACACCTTGCGCCGCCAGGGCTGCTCCGCCGAGGAGCTGATGCAACGTCTCGGCCAGCAGTTTTCCGGGCAGGACATCGAGGAAACCCTGCGCGAGCTGATCGCCCTTGAAGTGGTCAGCGACGGCTCGCCGCTGACCCCGGAGATCGCCCTGAAGCAGGTCGAGCGCACGGCGCTGAACACTGTGGTGCTCAACGTCAACACCGGCTGCAACCTGAGCTGCACCTACTGCTACAAGGAAGACCTCGACAAACCGTCGGCCGGGCGCAAGATGAACACGGCCACCGCCGAGGCCTCGGTGGAAATGCTGCTCAAGGAGTCGCCTGACGAGGAACGCTACAGCGTGGTGTTCTTCGGTGGCGAGCCGCTGTCCAACCGGGCGCTGATCGAGCACATGGTAGCCTACTGCGAGCGGCGTTTCGCCGAGGCGGGCAAGCAGGTCGAGTTCATCATGACCACCAACGCCACCTTGCTGACCGAGGAGATCGTTGACTGGCTCGACGCTCATCGTTTCGGTTTGTCCGTCAGCATCGACGGACCCAAGACCGTGCACGACCGCAATCGCATCACCGTGGGCGGGCAGGGCACCTACGATGTGGTGCGGCGCAAGGCCGACATGCTCCTGTCACGCTACCGCAGCCGGCCGGTGGGGGCGCGGGTCACCCTGACCCGTGGCATCACCGACATCGAGACCATCTGGAACCACCTGTTCAACGAACTGGGTTTCGCCGAGGTCGGTTTTGCCCCGGTGACCTCCGGCGACATGGCCGACTACAACCTCACTGGCGACGAGCTGGTGCAGGTGTTCGCCAACATGAAGGCCCTGGGCCGGCGCTACCTGGAAGCGGCGCTGGAGCACCGCAACATCGGTTTCTCCAACCTGCACCAGCTGATCACCGATATCCACGAGGGCCACAAGAAGGCCCTGCCGTGCGGGGCCGGGCTGAAGATGCTGGCGGTCGACCACGAGGGTGAGCTGAACCTGTGCCACCGTTTTACCGGCTCCAGCCTGCCGACCTTCGGCAACGTGCACCAGGGCGTGAAGCAGGCGCAGCTCAACGATTTCCTCTCGCAACGCCTGGACCGCAGCGGCACCGGCTGCGACAGCTGCCGCATCCGCAACCTGTGCTCCGGCGGCTGCTACCACGAGAGCTACGCCCGTTATGGCGATCCGCATCACCCGACCTACCACTACTGCGAGCTGATGCGCGACTGGGTCGACTTCGGCATCGAGGTCTACAGCCGCATCATGGCCGCCAACCCGGCCTTCATCGATCGCTACATCACTCCCAGGAAGGCGCACTGACATGAAGCACCTCAAACCGCTGAACAACAAGGCGCGCATCCTCGAACAGGCCGCCGCCGAAGACCGCGTTGACGAAGTGCTGGCCATGAGCGCCGTGGCCGGCTGCACCGCCACCACCGACCCGGGCTGGGAAGTGGACGCCTTCGGCGGCGTCAGCTCGCTGTGCCAGCCGATGGAGGCAGACCTGTATGGCTGCTCCGACCCTTGCTGGTGGCCGGCCCAGGTGCCGGACATGATGAGCACCTACCAGGACTGGAACGCCCAGGCGACCAACTCCGCCGAAGACTGGCGCAACCTCGGCACCGTATTCCCGAAAGACAAATAGAACGACAAGGGGAAACCGCATGAAAGCTGGATTCTGCGCGCAGCTCGCGCTCACCATTGCCGCCACGGCCTGCGCCTGGGCGGCCCAGGCAGATGATGCAGGCCCGGCCTTGAAGGCCGGCCATGAATACCTGATCGCCACCAACTACCCGAACAACCTGCACGTGGTCGAGGTGGCCAGCGACACCCTTTACAAGACCTGCCGCATGCCCGATTCGTTCGGCCCCGGCACGGCAATGATGGCGCCGGACAATCGCACGGCCTACGTGCTGAACAACCATTTCGCCGATATCTACGGCATCGACCTGGACAGCTGCAAGACCACCTTTCACGCCAACCTCTCCAGCGTGCCGGGCGAGGTCGGCAAGGCCATGTACTCCTTCGCCATCAGCCCCGACGGCAAGGAGGTCTACGCCACGGTCAACCCGAGCCAGCGCCTGAACGACCACTACGTGGTCAAGCCGCCGCGCCTGGAGGTGTTCCGCACAAGCGATGGCCTGGACGCCAAGCCCGTGCGCAGCTTCCCGATGCCGCGCCAGGTCTACCTGATGCGCGCCGCCGACGACGGCAGCCTGTACGTGGCCGGGCCGGACATCTACAAGCTCGACGTCAAGACCGGCAAGTACAGTGTCGCGCTGCCACTGCGCAGCTGGAACCGCCCAGGCTACAGCGCGCCGGACGTGCTGTACTTCTGGCCGCACCAGAGTTCGTTGCATGAGTTCTCGATGCTCTACACCATTGCGAAGTTCAAGGATGCCAAGCAGGACCCGGCCACCGCCGAGCCGTTGTATGGCTACCTGAGCATCGACCTGAAGACCGGCAAGGCCCACACCCAGGAGTTCGCCGAGCTGACCGAGCTGTACTTCACCGGCCTGCGCTCGCCCAAGGACCCGAACCAGATGTACGGCGTGCTCAACCGCCTGGCCCGCTACGACATCCAGCAGAAGAAACTGGTCAAGGCCGCCAACCTCGACCATACCTACTACTGCGTGACCTTCGACAAGGCCGGCGACAAGCTCTACCTGGGCGGCACCTTCAACGACCTGGCGGTGTTCGACCCGAACACGCTGGAGAAGGTGCGCAACATCAAGCTGCCCGGTGGCGATATGTCGACCACCACGCCGCAGGTGTTCGTTCGCTAGAGGACCGGGATTACACATCCCCTTGTAGGAGCGGCCTTGTGTCGCGAAAGGGCCGCAAAGCGGCCCCAACAATATTTGCATCAACGCTGAAATCCAGGGGCTGCTGCGCAGCCCTTTCGCGACACAAGGCCGCTCCTACAGGGATCGCGCTTGGCCTGCCAGAACAACAAGAGAACCCCAATGAGCCAGTCCAGCTATAGCCAGGGCAAGGCCGACAAGCCATTGCTCACCCACTGCATCGGCGACGCCTTCGACGCCACCGTCGCCCGCTTCCCCGACCGCGAAGCCCTGGTGGTTCGCCACCAGCACCTGCGCTACACCTGGCGGCAGTTGGCAGAGACCGTCGACCAGCAAGCCCGCGCCCTGATGGCCCTGGGCCTGCAGGCCGGCGATCGCCTGGGCATCTGGGCGCCCAACTGCGCCGAGTGGTGCATCACCCAGTTCGCCAGCGCCAAGATCGGCGCGATCCTGGTCAACATCAACCCGGCCTACCGCACCAGCGAGCTGGAGTACGCCCTGGGCCAGTCGGCCTGCCAATGGGTGATCTGCGCCGACGCCTTCAAGACCTCCGACTACCACGCCATGCTGCTGGACCTGGTGCCCGAGCTCGGCGCCTGTCGGCCGGGCGGGCTGCGCAGCGCCCGCCTGCCCGAGCTGCGCGGGGTCGTCAGCCTGGCCGCCACGCCTCCGAATGGCTTCCTGGCCTGGCCGGCGTTGCAGGCCCGCGCCGGCGAAACCGACGCCGGGCAACTGGCCGCACGCCAGGCCAGCCTGCACCGGCACGAGCCGATCAATATCCAGTACACCTCCGGCACCACCGGTTTCCCCAAGGGCGCTACCCTCAGCCACCACAACATCCTCAACAACGGCTACATGGTCGGCGAAAGCCTCGGGCTGACCGAGCACGACCGGCTGGTGGTACCAGTGCCGCTGTACCACTGCTTCGGCATGGTCATGGCCAACCTCGGCTGCATGACCCACGGCAGCACCCTGATCTACCCCAACGACGCCTTCGATCCGCTGCTGACCCTGCAGGCCGTGACCGAGGAGCGCGCCACCGCGCTGTACGGCGTGCCGACCATGTTCATCGCCGAACTCGACCACCCGCGCCGCCATGAATTCGACCTCAGCAGCCTGCGCACCGGCATCATGGCTGGCGCCACCTGTCCGATCGAGGTGATGCGCCGGGTGATCGATGAGATGCACATGGGCGAGGTGCAGATCGCCTACGGCATGACCGAGACCAGCCCGGTGTCGTTGCAGACCGGCGCCGCCGACGACCTGGAGCGCCGGGTGACCAGCGTCGGCCGCACCCAGCCGTGGCTGGAGAGCAAGGTGATCGACAGCGCAGGCGCTAGCCTGGCGCGCGGTGAGATCGGCGAGCTGTGCACCCGCGGCTACAGCGTGATGCTCGGCTACTGGAACAACCCCAAGGCCACCGCCGAGAGCATCGATGCCGATGGCTGGATGCACACCGGCGACCTGGCGGTGATGGACGACGAAGGCTATGTGCGTATCGTCGGTCGCAGCAAGGACATGATCATCCGTGGCGGCGAGAACATCTACCCGAGGGAGCTGGAGGAGTTCTTCTTCACCCACCCGGCGGTGGCCGACGTGCAGGTAATCGGCATTCCCTGCAGCCGCTATGGTGAGGAGATCGTCGCCTGGATCCGCCTGCACCCGGGGCAGGCGCTGGGCGCGGACGAGCTGCGTGACTGGGCGCGGGCGCGCATCGCGCATTTCAAGGTGCCGCGGCATTTCCGCTTCGTCGACGCGTTCCCGATGACGGTGACCGGCAAGGTGCAGAAGTTCAGGATGCGCGAGATCAGCATCGAGGAACTGGCAGGCGGCACCGATCGCTAGTCGTCAGCCCTGTGGCCGGGCGCCGTTGAGAAACAGCTGCTCGACCGTCTGCGCGGTGTTGGCGCTGGCGGCGCGGCCACGGTGCTCGGCATCGACCATGCCGTAGATCATGGTCATGAATATCTCGGTGAACACTGCCGCGCTGATGTCGATGCGCAGCACGCCCAACTGCTGGGCACGCAGGAAGAACGCATCCATGGCCTGAATATAGACCTGCCAGCGCAGGTCCTCGGCGTCGTTGAGCAAGGTGTCGGGGCGGTACTGGAACATCAGGAACATCAGCAGTTCGCGGTGCTTGAGGTGTTCGGCGATCAGGTGTCGGATGCCGGCCAGTGGTTCGATACGCTCCAGATCGGCTTCAAGGATGACCTGGTTGAGCACTTGCTCGCCGTGGTCTTCCAGCAGCTTTACCAGATTATCGCGGGTGCCGCAGAAGCGGTGCAGGGTGGCCTTGCTGACCCCGGCGGTTTCCGCCAGCTCCTTGAGGGTGGCGCGGGGGTGGACGACAATGGCCTGGGCCAGGGCTTTGAGCAGGCGCTCTTCCTGGAGGGTTCTACGCATGTGGGACCTCGAGTCGGGGTTCGGCGACGAAATATCCACAATTGTATCATATGAGACGAATAAATCTCATATCGGGGCGCGCCCCGTGTAGGAGCGGCCTTGTGCCGCGAAAGGGCTGCGCAGCAGCCCCGGGATTTCAGCGTTGTTGCAAAGATCGCCGGGGCCGCTTTGCGGCCCTTTCGCGGTACAAGGCCGCTCCTACAGGGGGGCGCATATAACCTGATGCTTTGCCTCAGACCGTGTAATGCTTCAACTCACGCGCAATCAGCATGCGCTGGATCTCGCTGGAGCCCTCGTAGATCTGGGTAATGCGCGCATCGCGATAGTACTTCTCCACCGGGTAGTCTTCCAGGTAGCCGTATCCGCCATGCACCTGGATCGCCATCGAGCAGACCCGCTCGGCCATCTCCGAGGCGAACAGCTTGGCCTGGGAGGCCTCAGACAGGCAAGGCTTGCCGGCGCTGCGCAGGCGCGCGGCATGCAGGATCAGCAGGCGAGCTGCGTTGACCTGCACCTGCATGTCGGCCAGCAGGTTGGCGATGCTCTGGTGCTCGTTGATCGGCTTGCCGAACTGGATGCGCTCGCGGGAGTAGGTCAGCGCCGCCTCGAACGCCGCGCGGGCGATGCCCAGGGCCTGGGCGGCGATGCCGATGCGCCCGCCTTCAAGGTTGGACAGGGCGATGGCCAGGCCCTTGCCGCGCTCGCCCAGCAGGTTGACGGCCGGAATGTGGCAGTTGTCCAGGGTCACCGCGCAGGTGTCGGAGGCGCGGATGCCCATCTTGTGCTCGCTGCGGTCGACCTTGAAGCCTGGGTTGTCGGTGGGCACCAGGAAGGCCGATAGGCCTTTCTTGCCCAGTTCCGGGTCGGTCACGGCAAAGACGATGGCCAGCTTGGCGCGACGAGCATTGCTGACGAACTGCTTGGCGCCGTTGATCACCCACTGGCCATCGACCAGTTCGGCGCGGGTGCGCAGGTTGTGGGCTTCGGAGCCGGCCTGGGGCTCGGTCAGGCAGAAGCAGCCGATCGCTTCGCCGCTGGCCAGCCGCGGCAGCCAGGCTTGCTGCTGCTCGGGGGTGCCGTAGGCCAGCAGCGGGCCGCAGCCCACCGAGTTGTGGATGCTCATCATCGCCCCGGTGGCGCCATCGGCGGCGGAAATTTCCTCCACCGCCAGGGCGTAGGCGACGTAGTCGGTGTAGCTGCCGCCGAACTGCTCCGGGGCGACCATGCCGAGCAGGCCCAGTTCGCCCATCTTGCGCACCACGTCATCGTCGATCCAGCCGGCCTTTTCCCAGGCCTGGGCATGGGGCGCGATCTCGCCGCGGGCGAAATCGCGAGCCATGTCGCGGATCATGATCTGCTCTTCGCTCAGTTCCAGGTCTTGCATCTGTGTACTCCCGGGCTCACAGGCCTTCGAAGAATTGGTCGACCCGCTGGGCAGTGAGGCCGGCCAGGGTCGGCGGGTTCCAGCGGGGTTGCTTGTCCTTGTCGACGATCAGGGCGCGCACGCCTTCGATGATGTCGCCGTGGGCGAACCACTGGCGGTCGATGTGCAGTTCCATGGCGAAGCAGTCTTCCAGGGCCAGGTGGCGGCCGCGGCGCAGCAGTTCCAGGGTGACGGCCATGGCCAACGGTGAGCGGGTTTCCAGCAGGTCGGCGGTGTCCAGCGCCCACTGACGGCTGTCGCCGATGGTCACTGCGCGCAGTTGCTCGATGATGCTCGGCAGGTCGGGCAGGGCGAAGAAGTGGTCGATCACCGGGCGCAGTGTCGCCAGCGGTGCGTCCGCCAAGGTCTGGGTGCCGAGCTTGGCGAGCAAGCCTTGCAGGTCCTTGAGCGGGTTGGCGCCGAAGGTCAGGCGGTCGAGCCCGTCATCCAGGGCCGCGAGCTTTTCACTGTCGACGTGCCAGTCGGCCAGGCCGCAGTGGAGGGCATCGGCCGCCTTGATCTGGCTGCCGCTGACGCCCAGGTAGATACCGAGTTCGCCCGGCACCCGGGGCAGGAAGTAGCTGCCGCCGACGTCCGGGAAATAGCCGATGCCCACCTCGGGCATGCCCAGGCGGCTGCGTTCGGTGACGATGCGCAGGTCGCAGCCCTGGGCCAGGCCCATGCCGCCGCCGAGGGTGAAGCCGTCCATCAGCACCAGCACCGGCTTGCGGTAGCGGTGGATGCACAGGTCCAGGGCGTATTCTTCGACGAAGAAGTCCTCGTGGAGTCTCTCGCCGGCCTTGTAGCTGTCGTGCAGCGAGCGGATATCGCCACCGGCGCAGAAGCCCTTGGGGCCCTCGCCACGCAGCATCACCGCGTGCACCTGCGGATCCTGGGCCCACTGGTCGAGGTGGCGCTGCAGGCTGCGCACCATCTCCAGGGTCAGGGCGTTGAGGCCGGCGGGGCGGTTGAGGGTGAGGTGGCCAATGTGGTTGCGGACCTCGGCCTGTACCTGATCCGTTGCCGAGGGTTGAGCGTGCGCGGTCATCGCGGTCTCCCTGCTTTGTTATTGATTTTCCAAGTGAAGTCCTGGAATGCGCGAGCGGATCGAACGATCCTGTCATGCAAAATTACCCTGCACAATTGGCAAATCTGCAGGGCTACCCTGCATTTCTATCGCCGTGCGCATTCCAGGTCTGATGCAGCACTGTAGCAATTCCACGCCACCTGTAGGAGCGGCCTTGTGCCGCGAATGGGCTGCGTAGCGGCCCCAGGATTTCAATCCTGATGCGAAGATCGCCGGGGCCGCTTTGCGGCCCATTCGCGGCACAAGGCCGCTCCTACAGGGGGCGCGCAGCAATTGAGACTTGTCCATCCTGACCTCACCCCGAAGGGTGATAGCCGTCCCGTCCCCCCCATGAAACAATCCCGTCCAGCACTCACCCTGGCGGGGACAATAACAATGAGCAACGCCCAGCTGAATTCGCCCGACTGGTACGCGCAGATGGCCCGCGTGGTCGACGCCATCGGCACGCCCGGCTTCGTCGAGGCGTTGTTCGCCGCCCTCAACCAGCTGGCGCCATGCCAGGCCATCACGGTGTTCCTGTACCCACGCAAGGGCTTGCCGTCGGCACTGTTCGCCAAGGACGACGAGGGGCCTTGGCTGCCCGAGGGCAACGTGCAGAAGTACCTCGAAGGCTACTACCTGCTGTGCCCGTTCTACCGCGCCTGCATGGATGGCGTTGCCGCCGGCTGCTACCGCCTGAGCGATGTCGCCCCCGACCATTTCAAGCGCAGCGAGTACTACACCTCGTTCTACCAGCATGCCCACCTGGAGGACGAGCTCAACTACCTGGTGCCGCTGGACGCCCAGCTGTCCATCGCCGTGGCCCTGGGCAGCACCCGGCGCCTGGGCAGCCGCCAGGTGGCCGAGCTCAAGTGCGTCGCCGCCTGGGTGGTGGCGGTGGTGCGTCGACACTGGGGGCAGCTGGATGCCGAGGCCCTGGGCGGGCGTTTCGAGAGCGCGCTGGGGCGGCAGATCAACGCCGCGCTGAACAATTTCGGCTCCTCCTTGCTCACCGAGCGTGAATGCCATATCGCCCAGTACCTGCTGCGCGGCCATTCCACGCGCTCGCTGGCCGAGCGCCTGGGGATCAGCGAAGACACCGTCAAGACCCACCGCAAGAACCTCTACGCCAAGCTCGACATCGCTACCCAGGCCGAGCTGTTCTCGCTGTTCATCGCCTCGCTGGCCCAGGCCCAGGAAGGCCTGAGCAAGGACCCGCTGGAAAGCTACCTGCGACGGCGCTAAACCACCGTTTCACCTCATCCAGACAACGACAATCACCGGCCCCGCGTGTGGCCGGAGGGGAGACCTGCGTGCATACGAAAAGCGATTGGCAGCAGCGCGCTGCACGGCAAAGCTTCATCACCACCGCGTTGATCGACGGCCGGCCGGTGGCGGCCCGCGACGGCGCCACCTTCGCCGCCATAAACCCGGCGACCGAGCAGTGCCTGGCCCAGGTCGCCGCCTGTGCCGATCACGAGATCGACCAAGCGGTGCGTGCCGCCCGCCGGGCCTTCGAGCACGGCCCTTGGGCACGCATGGCACCGGCCGAACGCAAGCGCGTGCTGCTGCGCCTGGCCGAGCTGATGCTGGCCCACCGGGAGGAACTGGCGCTGCTCGACTCGCTGAACATGGGCAAGCCGGTGATGGACGCCTACAACATCGACGTGCCCGGCGCCGCGCATGTCTTCGCCTGGTATGGCGAGGCGCTGGACAAGCTCTACGACCAGGTCGCGCCGACTGCCGCCAGTGCCGTGGCGATGATCAGCCGTGAGGCGCTGGGCGTGGTCGGCGCGGTGGTGCCGTGGAACTTCCCGTTGGACATGGCCGCCTGGAAGGTCGCCCCGGCGCTGGCCGCAGGCAACAGCGTGGTGCTCAAGCCCGCCGAGCAGTCGCCGTTCTCGGCCCTGCGCCTGGCCGAGCTGGCATTGCAGGCCGGGTTGCCGGAAGGCGTGCTCAACGTGGTGCCGGGCCAGGGCGAGACCGCGGGTCGCGCCCTGGGCCTGCACCCGGACGTGGACTGCCTGGTGTTCACCGGCTCCACCCAGGTGGGCAAGTACTTCATGCAGTACTCGGCGCAGTCCAACCTCAAGCAGGTCTGGCTCGAATGCGGCGGCAAGAGCCCGAACCTGGTGTTCGACGACTGCCGCGACCTCGACCTGGCGGCGCAGAAGGCGGCGTTCGGCATCTTCTTCAACCAGGGCGAGGTGTGCTCGGCCAACTCGCGGCTGTATGTGCAGCGCTCGATCCATGACGAGTTCGTCGAGCGCCTGCTGCGCCAGGCCCGCGAATGGCTGCCGGGCGACCCGCTGGACCCGGCCAGCCGCGCCGGGGCCATCGTCGATGCCGGGCAGACCGCGCGCATCGAGGCGGCCATCGCCCAGGGCCGGGCCGAGGGCGCGCGCCTGCTGTGCGGCGGCGAGCGGCTGAGCGTCAACGGCTCGCAGAACTTCATCACGCCGACGATCTTCACCGACGTACGCCAGGACATGGCCCTGAGCCGCGAGGAGATCTTCGGCCCGGTGCTGGCGGTCAGCACCTTCGACGACGAAGAGCAGGCCATCGCCCTGGCCAACGACAGCGTCTACGGCCTGGCCGCGTCGGTCTGGAGCGACGACCTCAACCGCGCCCACCGCGTGGCCCGGCGGCTGAAGGCCGGCACGGTGTCGGTCAACACCGTCGACGCCCTGGACGTCACCGTGCCGTTCGGCGGCGGGCGCCAGTCGGGCTTTGGTCGCGACCTCTCGCTGCATTCGTTCGACAAGTACACCCAGCTCAAGACCACCTGGATCCAGCTGCGCTGACATTCACCCGAGGAGAACAACAATGAACGCACCTTTCTCGCCCAAACGCGACACCCGCGACTACCAGGCCAGCGACGCCGCCCACCATATCCACGCCTTCCTCGACCAGAAGGCGCTCAACGCCGAGGGGCCCCGGGTCATCACCCGGGGTGAGGGCCTGTACCTGTGGGACAATGACGGCCGCCGCTACCTGGACGGCATGTCCGGCCTGTGGTGCACCCAGCTCGGCTATGGCCGCAAGGACCTGACTGCCGCTGCCGCCGCGCAGATGGACCAGCTGGCCTATTACAACATGTTCTTCCACACCACCCACCCGGCGGTGATCGAACTGTCTGAGCTGCTGTTCAGCCTGTTGCCGGGCCACTACAGCCACGCCATCTACACCAACTCCGGCTCCGAGGCCAACGAGGTGCTGATCCGCACCGTGCGTCGCTACTGGCAGGTGGTCGGCCAGCCGCGCAAGAAGATCATGATCGGCCGCTGGAACGGCTACCACGGCTCGACCCTGGCGGCCACGGCGCTGGGCGGGATGAAGTTCATGCACGAGATGGGCGGGCTGATCCCGGACGTTGCGCATATCGACGAGCCCTACTGGTTCGCCGCGGGCGGCGAGCTGACCCCGGCCGAGTTCGGCCGCCGCTGCGCCCTGCAGCTGGAGGAGAAGATCCTCGAACTGGGTGCCGAGAACGTCGCCGGCTTCATCGCCGAGCCGTTCCAGGGCGCCGGCGGCATGATCTTCCCGCCCGAAAGCTACTGGCCGGAAATCCAGCGCATCTGCCGCCAATACGATGTACTGCTGTGCGCCGACGAAGTGATCGGCGGCTTCGGTCGCACCGGCGAGTGGTTCGCCCACCAGCACTTCGGTTTTGAGCCCGACACCCTGTCCATCGCCAAGGGCCTGACCAGCGGCTACGTGCCCATGGGCGGTCTGGTGCTGAGCAAGCGTATCGCCGAGGCGTTGGTGGAGCGGGGCGGGGTGTTCGCTCACGGCCTGACCTATTCCGGCCATCCGGTGGCGGCGGCGGTGGCGGTGGCCAACCTCAAGGCCCTGCGCGACGAAGGCATCGTGCGCCAGGTCAAGGAAGACACCGGACCGTACCTGCAGCGCATCCTGCGCGAAGTGTTCGTCGACCACCCGCTGATCGGCGAGGTGCAGGGCGCCGGGCTGGTGGCGGCACTGCAGTTCGTCGAGGACAAGGCCACGGGCAAGCGCTTCGCCAACGAGAACGACCTGGCCTGGCAGTGCCGCACCTTCGGTTTCGAGGAAGGGGTGATCATTCGCTCGACCCTGGGGCGAATGATCATGGCGCCAGCGCTGGTGGCCAGCCGGGGCGAACTGGATGAGCTGGTGGAGAAAACCCGGATCGCGGTGGATCGTGTGGCGGGGATGGTCGGCAGACGCTGAGTCTGGCTTGAGATTCTGGGGCCGCTGCGCGGCCCTTTCGCGGCACAAGGCCGCTCCTACAGGGGGGCACGATCCGGGTAGGAGCGGCCTTGCGCCGCGAAGGGGCGCGCAGCGGCCCCACGGGTCCTAAGGGACCAGCAACAGGCTCAACCGCTCGTCGTCACCTGATAGTTTTGCCAGTAGCGCAAGTTTCACCGCCACAGCACGCTGATCCCCTGACTTGAACCCACAGGCAGGGAGCAACGACCATGACCAGCGGCAACAGCGTCGTCCACCATCCGTTCGGCGTGGACCCTTGCGATCAGCAAAACCACCCGATCTTCAATGCCACCACGCAGAAACGCAATGCCGTGGACCCGCGCACGGGGCTGTTCGAGGCCTATGTGCCCTTGCCCTCGATCGTGGGCAACAACGGCGAGGGGCCGGTGGTGGACATGAGCCTGTTCTATTCGCCTTTGGTCAACAACCATGCCGGATTGGGGGATGGTTGGTCGTTTGCCTTCACTTGTTATCGGGAGGAACAGCAGCAATTGACGCTGCATTCGGGGGAAGTCTTGAAGGTTCAGAAGGGCCAGAATGTTGAGCAGCATGGCGTGAAAGTTGATTGGTCGAACGACAATGCCTCTATTATCGTGGTTCGCCCGGATGGGCATCAAGAAAAGCTTGAACAGGTTGGGGAGAGCAAAGTATGGATGCCAACGTCTATTGCCTGCTTTAATAATTACCTGGACCTTAAATGGGCGCAGCAAACGCTTGCCCCATCAGTAAGAGAAAAATACGAAAAATTGTTGCATGACGCCACAGAGAGTAGTGCGTTGAGTGGTAGCTACATTCGTCTTGTGCAGCTCAAGGATTTAGAACGCGTGCTGGGCAAGCTGATTTATGGTGACGATACGGTCACACTGGTGCTTTGGCCGGATGAGGAAGGCGAGCAGCAGAGCTTTACGCTGACCCTTTCCGATTATGCGCTGAAACAGGTCGAAGCGCCGGATGGTCGTGCATGCGTCATGAAGTACCATGATCATGTAAAGTGTGGACGCTTGCTCAATGAACTCACCAGCTTCGAAGGCGTGGTGGAATTGGTCAGCTATGAAGATAATGGTCTCATTTTCAAAGACAATGCAAAACTCTCGGCGTTGCCCTGCGTTAGCCGACACACCCTGATCCCAAGGGGTGGGTCGAGCGAGCCAGTAGTGACAACGTATACCTATCAGCGGGATGGTGAGATTGATAGCCAGTGTTCAACGACAGTGAGTATGGCGAGCGGTGACTATACAGTCGTTTATGTCTATGATGAACAGCATGCGTTGATAAAAGAGACAACAAGTGAACGTGGGTGCGAGAGTGAGAAGGAGTATGAAGGAGTCACCAGTTCTAGTGGTACGATATTGAATAGAAACATGCTGGTGCGTCATGCATCTGCAGGTCGTGCAGATGAGCTGGATTCTCGTAAGCGTAAAGGTTATAGCGTGATTGGCTCTGATGGTAAGTTGGCATTTGTTTCTACTGCTGGCGGCTCTAGAAAGTACGTGCCATCCAAAAAGTTGGAGGATGTTAAGTCCATCTTTCCACCAGAGTCAGGGGTGATGTTTTGTGACGGTTCTCAGGCTTTTGAGTTTGCGCTGCATGGTTTTCACGGGACTCAACGTAGCACTGAGAGTGTAGATGTTCGGTCGGAAATATCGTATGCATCCAGTGAGGCTGAAAATGGAGCTGCGTGGTGTAAGATTTCAATTAATAGGTCACGTGATAGCAAGCCTGTGCACAGTCTTCTTATGATGAGCTTCGCCGGTGGCAAGTCGGCGAAACTGCTCGAGAGCAGTTTCTACAGTAAGATCTCTTGCAACAATACGACAGAGACATTGGAGAGCATCCTGCACGCCTATCAAGATTCCAGGGGTGATTGGAAATGTATATCTAGGAAAACTTTCAGTGTTAAGGTGGATGGGCTAGAGCGCTCGTTGACTACAACCAGTGGAGAAGTCACAACCACCGAAAAAACCAGCATTCTGAGCGGCCGCCTCATCGAGCAGACGGATGCGCACGGCAACCGAACTACCTATGACTACGATGCCCACGGCCGCCTGACAACCCTCACCACCTGCGCCCAAAGCGCTACGTTCAGGCAGGTCACCACTTACAGCTACCCCAGCGTCGGTCGCCTGGAAATCACCGAACCCGATGGCAGGCAGCGGGCCACCGAGGACGATGGCCTGGGCAACCTTGTCGCCGAGTACGCGCGCGAGGACGACAAGAAGCCCTGGCGCCAGACCCAGAAGATCGAGTACGACAATCGTGGGCGCAAATGCAAGACCACCCGCTATGACTACCTGGCCGATGGCACCCAGGTCGCCGAGTGGTGCGAGCTGAAATACGATGCCTGGAATCAGGAGTGCCAGCAGATCTACAGTACCGGCCAGCAGGTGTTCAACCAGTACGACCCGGTGGCCCACATCCGCACCGAGTGGACAGGCAAGGCAACGGACAAGCAACGCAAGGTCACTACCTACAATGCCGACGACACCGTGGCCAGCATCGTCTGGACGGATACCAGTGGCATGCAGTGCCAGAAAGAGACGTTGACCTATACCCATGCCGGGCAGGTGCGTACCCGCACCGTCGAAGGCCAGCACAGCTGGCGTTGCACCACCTACGCCTACGATGACGCGGGGCGACTGCTCGAACAGGCCCATGACGAGCGGATCAGCGCCGATGCCGAGGAAAAAACGACGTATGTCTACAACTACGAATACCCGGAAAACTGGCTGATGACCGAGCCCACCAGGATCAGACTGGATGGCCAGGTCCTGGGCGAGCGCGAGTTCGACGGGTTGGGGCGGGTGACCCGTCTGAACCGCGGGGATGTCCGCGAAACCTACCAGTACCATGGCGCAAACAGCGTGCCGATGACACGCACGGGTGCTGATGGTGTCACGTTGGCGTTCGAGTATTTCCCAGAGCTGGGCAATGAGGTCAAGAGTGTCACCGGCAGGAGTGCCCAGGACAAGGCGCTGGGCAAGCAGACCTTCACCTACGCTCATGGCGGCATCCGCCAATCCTCCGCCAGCGAGGGCGGGCAAAGCATCACATTCGACCATGACCTCAATGAACGGGTCAAACGGCAGCGTGCCAGACTGAACGAGAGCAGCGAAACCACCGTCAGCAGAAGCGTTTCCGAAGGCGGGCGGCTGCTGACGGAAACCGATGCGGCCGGCAACGAGAGCGTGTTCAGCTACAACGGCAGAGGGCAACGCAGCCAGGTCGTCAGTGGCGGCACCAAGACCCAGCACACCTATGACGAGCGTGGTCGGCTGGAACAGGACACGGTTACCCTGGGCGGCGACAAGGTCACGGTGAAGTATGCCTATGACACCAGCGGTCAGGAACTGCGGCGGCAATTCACCTTGGCCGGCGCCTTCGACTTGAGTATCGAGCGCGAATACGACGGCGAAGGGCGTTTGAAATTCATCGAGCTCTTCGATGAGCAAGCCGAGGAGGCGCTGGGCTCGCATGCCTACACTTATACCGTGGGCGGGGCCTTGGAAAGCTGCTGTTCGGCGGGTGTCTGGCAGCCGAAAAACCCCAAGGGCGCAGCGATCGGCCGTCAGGCATTCACCTATGACAGCCTGGGCAACGTGACGACCTGTGTCAGCACCTTCGGTGACCAGCGTTGCACCTCCACTTATACTTACGACCGCGCCAAGGGCTACCGACTGCAAAAGGTCGAACACAGCCATGCCGATTACAAGCGCGCGGTAACCATCGAGTACGACGCCGCCGGGCGGGTGACCCGGGACCACACCGGCAAGACCTACGCCTACGACTGGCTGGGCCGGCTGATCCAGGCCGGTTCGCGGCACTATACCTACGATCCGCTCAACCGCCTGGCCAGTACTGGTAATCAGGCGGGTAGCGTGCCACACCAGCTGATTCACGACGGCTACCGGGTGCGTGGCGAGTACCCGGTGGGCGCGTCTGGGGACCGGCGTATCGTGCTGCCGGGCAGCAGCGCCTGCCACGTGCAGAAGAACAAGGCCGGGACCAGTGAGCGTACCTTGTTCAACCTGTGCGATGACGATGGCAGCGTGCTGATCAGCTTCGACGTGGTCTCGCGCAGGCCGCTGCACCATGCCTACAGCGCCTATGGCGAGCACAGCTCGCAAGAACAGGAGGCGCTGTATGGTTACAACGGTGAGTATCGCGAGGCTGAGGGCGACCAGTATCCGTTGGGGCGGGGCTATCGCTGGTATGCGCCGCAGATCATGCAGTTCCAGGCCCAGGATGGCGCCAGCCCGTTCGATCGGGGCGGGCCGAACGCTTATGGCTACTGCGATGGCGACCCGGTGAACCACACCGATCCGAGCGGGGAATGGAAGGTGCGCCGCGAGCACTGGGACATTTCGGCCTGTGAACCTGCACCTATGGGGTTTGGCAAGCATGCCGCATTGGTCAGCGCGGTCATCTTCGGCGCGATCACGGTGATCTCGGCGGTGATGACCGGAGGCTCCTCGCTGCTGATCACCGCGGCGCTGGTGGGCCTGGCGGTGGTCTCGGCGGCGACGGCCATTGCCGGTGCCATTGTGGCCGAGAGCGACCCAGAGGCGGCGCGGATCCTGGGTTGGGTTTCATTCGCCGCAGGCGTGGCGGGCGGGGCGGCGCAACTGGGCAAAAAAGTTGTCCAGCTCACTGTGCAACTGGCGCGGTCGGGCAGGCAAGTTGCACGGCAATTACTGCAGAAAGGCAGCGCTGCGATGCGCAGCCTCCGAGAAGGGGCTGGTCGGCTGCCGAAGAGCGTCGCCAAGCCCGCGCCAGGCGTGCTGCGCAACACCGCCAAGAACGCCTTGGGCGAACTGCGTATCGGGGAGATCGATCGTTTCCGTCCGAACATGAGGACCGATTACACGGGGGCCTTCAAAAGTATCGTCAAGGAAGACAGCCCTTTGACGCTGGCTTTCAAGGCGCTGGACCTGGGTGACGCTGCGACGGTTACCTATGCGGTAACAGGTGCACTGGGTCTCAGTGAGGCGGATGGGGTGATGCACACGACAGATTCATGGGTGAGCAACGCCACGAGCTTGCCTTGGGGCGGCAGGGAGAAATTGTTTAGCAAAGTTCGCATTAGGTAGTATTGCGACGCTCAGTCAAACTGACTCACCGGTGAAAGGGCTGCGCCGCAGCCCTTTCACTTATCAAGGATCCTGCGGATCATGCCCCAGCGATTGCAGGAACAGCGAAAACAGCTCCGGCTGCGACGAGATGTCCAGCTTGGCGTACAGGTGCCGGCGATGAACCTTGATGGTCTCCGGCGAAATGGCCAGCCGTTCGGCCATGGCCTTGGATGAATACCCCCGCAGTATCAGTCGGGCGATTTCCAGCTCGCGCTCCGACAACACTTTCGCCCCGAACAGGCTCATGGCGTCGCGCACCTGGTGGGCCATGCCCGCCGTTGGCGCCGGACGCAGGCTCTGCTGCAGCCAGTGCTGGGCCATCAGCGCGACCACCCACGGGCACACCACTGCCAGCAACCCATGGCTGGCGCTGTCGAAGCGCTCGCGGCGGCCCAGCGACAGCGACAGGGCGCCACTGTCACCCAACTGCACGATGAACTGCACTTCGTCCTCCAGTACATGTTCGTGGAAGTACTTGAGGTAGTACTCGCTCTGGCGGAACTGGTCCGGGGCCACTTCCTCAAGACGATGCAGACCGTCGCCGATGCGCTCCTGGCAGGCCTGGTAGAACGGATCGAGCTGGTACAGACCGCTCAGGTACAGGGCCATGGCCTCGGGGTTGCCCTCACCCCGGGCATCGAAGATCTCCAGCGCCCGGGGCAAGCCGGCGCGCGGGTAGAACATCGCCAGGGCATTGTCGAACGCCAACCATTGCTGCAGCAGCAGGATCAGCTGGCGCCAGAAGCGCGGCTGGCCGATCTGCTCGACGGTGCGGGCCAGGCCTGCGTGGGTGCTGGCTTCGGTGAACAGGTTGTGCATGCGGCGGCGCCATGAAGAGTGTGGAAGCGGGCTTGCCCGCGACAGGGCACCCGCAGTGTTCAGAGCTTTCCACCTCGGCGTCAAGGGGCGTACCCCCTAAGGGTAATTGGCCTGGTTGCCTGCTCGCTCTACAGTCCAGCCCAGGTCCAGCGGCCGCGTGACCGGTTTTCCCCTCACAACCAATAACAACCAGAGGAAAAACGCCATGAGCTCCAGCGCAGCGCCCACCGGCGCACTCCAGCAACGGCTGGGGGTGTTCGACGTGGTCGCCATCACCGTGTCGGCGGTGACCCCGGCCAGTTCCGTGTTCGTCATTGCCCCGTTCGCCATCCAGCAGGCCGGCAGCGGCGCCTTTCTCTCGTTCATCATGGCCGCGGCCCTGGCGCTGATGTTCGCCTGGTGCTACGCCGAGCTGGGGCGTGCCCACAGCTCCGCCGGTGGCGAATACGTGTACGCCAAGCGGGTGTTCGGCGGGCTGGCCGGCTATGCCACCTTCCTCACCGTGCTGGCGTCGATGCTGTTCATCCCACCGGTGCTCGCCGCCGGTGCCGCCCGCTACCTCAACAACGCCCTGGGCACCACGTTCGACACCCAGGCGGTGGCCCTGGTGATCGTGGTGTCGAGCTACGCGCTGGGCATCCTCAATATTCGCCTGAACGCCTGGATCACCGGGTTGTTCCTGTTCTGCGAGGTCGCCGCGCTGCTGGTGATCGTGGCACTGGGGTTCGGCAACGCCAGCCAGCCGGTGGTGAGCCTGCTGCAACCGCAGATGCTAGAGCAGGGCAGCCTGGTCGTCGCACCTTGGGCGCTGGTGCTGGGGGCGGTGGGCATGGCCCTGTTCGCCTTCAACGGCTACGGTGGCGCGGTGCTGCTGGCCGAGGACATGAAGGACCGTGGCCGTACCGTGCACCGGGCGGTGCTGTGGTCGTTGGTAGTCGTGGTGGCGATCGAGGTGATTCCGCTGGCAGCGCTGCTGATCGGCGCACCGTCGCTGCAGGCGATGCTGGCCAGCGGCGATCCGATCGGCTACCTGCTCACCGCCCATGGCAACGAGACCCTGGCGCGGCTGGTCAGCGCCGGGATCTTCCTCTCGGTGTTCAACGCCATCGTCGCCATCGTCATCCAGGTCGGCCGGGTGGTGTACAGCAGTGGCCGTGATGCGATCTGGACGCCCACCCTCAACCGCGCTTTCACGCTGATCCACCCGCGCTGGGAATCGCCGTGGCTGGCGACCCTGTTCCTGGCCGTGCCGTCGGCGCTGCTGAGCCTGTCAGGGAGCCTGGAGCAACTGACCACGTTCACCGTGCTGCTGTTGCTGCTGATCTACCTGGTAGTGGCGGCCTGCGCACTGTGCAGCCGGGTATTGCGGCGCGACCGCGAGCACCCGTACCGCATGCCGCTGTGGCCGTTGCCGGCGCTGCTGGCAGTCAGTGGCGCCGGCTGGCTGCTGGTGACCCTGCTGCGCGAGGCCTCGCTGCGCGACCTTTCGATCATTCTCGGGCTGCTGGCCGTGTCGGTGACGCTGTACAGCACCCACGGCCGCCTCAGCCCGACCTTCCAGAAATTATGAACATCCAAGGAGTACACATGCGTGCGCGTCAACTGGGCATCACCCTCGGCCACGGCACCCCGGGCCCGTTCAACGCCATCACCGACGTACCGGGAGTGCGGGTCGGCCACAGCACCCTGATCGACGAACAACGCCCGTTGCCGATCCGCACCGGGGTGACCCTGATCGAGCCGCGCGCGGGCGCGGCCCGGCAGCAGCCGTGTTTCGCCGGTTGCCATGTGCTCAATGGCAACGGCGACGCCACGGGGCTGGAGTGGATCCGCGAGGCCGGACTGCTGACCACGCCGATCGCCATCACCAACACCCACAGCGTAGGCGTGGTGCGCGACGCGTTGATCGCCGCCGAGCGCGAGCGCCTGCCGGACGACGCGGTGTACTGGTGCATGCCGGTGGTGATGGAAACCTACGATGGCCTGCTCAATGACATCTGGGGCCAGCACGTGACCCCGGCGCAGGTGCGCCAGGCGCAGCAGTCCGCGGAGTCCGGCCCGGTGCAGGAAGGCCCGGTGGGCGGTGGCACGGGGATGATCTGCCATGAGTTCAAGGGCGGTATCGGCACCGCCTCGCGGCGCCTGGAGGACGGACAGGGGGGCTGGACCGTTGGCGTCCTGGTCCAGGCCAACCATGGCCAGCGGCGCGAGCTGCGGGTTGACGGCTATCCGGTGGGGCGTCAGCTGGGTCATCTGCCGTCGCCGTTTGCCGAGGCCGAGGCGGGCACCCCGGGGATGGGCTCGATCGTGGTGGTGATCGCCACTGACGCACCCTTGCTGCCGCACCAGTGCCAGCGCCTGGCGCAGCGAGCGTCGATCGGCATCGCCCGCACCGGTGGCGGTACCGAGGACTCCAGCGGCGATATCTTCCTGGCGTTTTCCACCGGCAACCAGGACCTGCCCGCGGCGGACTATGCGCGCAAGGGGCTGGCGCAGTGCACGGCGCTGCGCATGCTCAACAACGACCATATCTCGGCGTTGTTCATGGCGGCGGCGGAGGCGGTGGAGGAGGCGATCATCAATGCCGTGCTGGCGGGGCGGACGATGCAGGGCAAGGGTGGACGGGTGGTGCCGGCGCTGGATGGGGATACCCTGCTCACGGCCTTGCACGAGGTGGGGTGGAAGCCTCGTGACTAGGGGAAGGCGGTGGCTGCAGCAGGTCATGCGCCGTTCGTTCAAGCGCCCCGGCCGGGCGCTGGACAACACTGGGGCTCCATCAATGACCGGAGCCTTCCATGCGTATCCTCTATGCCCCGTGCTTTTTCCTCGGCTTCATCGGCACCGCCGTGTGGCTGATCGCCCTCGGCGCCGACATCCTCTGGCTGCTGCCCCTGCTCGGCGTGGCGATCCTGCTGTCGTTCACCTGCGAAGCGCTGTACCCCTACAAACCCGCCTGGAGCGAGGCCGGCGGGGAGGGCGGGCGTGACGGCCTGCACGCGCTGGTCAACGAAACGCTGAACATCACCAGTATCGCCGCGATTCCCCTGTTCGCCGGCTGGCTGCCGGCCGGCGGACCATGGCCCAGCCACTGGCCACTGCTCTGGCAACTGCTCCTGGCCCTGCCCCTGGCCGACCTGGGCATCACCCTGGTGCACTACGCCAGCCACCGCAGCGCGTTGCTCTGGCGCCTGCACGCGGTGCATCACAGCGTGACCCGGTTGTATGGCTTCAATGGCCTGATGAAGCACCCGCTGCACCAGCTCGCCGAAGCCCTGGGCGGTGTGTTGCCTCTACTTTTGCTGGGCTTGCCGCAGGATGTCGCGGCGCTGCTGGCCTTCAGTATCTCGGTGCAGCTGCTGCTGCAGCACAGCAATGTCGATATGCGCATCGGCGGCTTGCGCCATCTGTTCGCCTGGGCGCCCGTGCACCGGCTGCACCACCTGAAGTACGGCAGGCTGGGGGACGTGAATTTCGCTCTGTTCTTCCCGCTGTGGGATCGACTGCTGGGGACCGCGCTGCACCTGCCGAGCTATGGGCTGGCCGATGACGACATGGGCATCGGTGATCGCCCGGACTACCCGCAAGCGTACCTGGCACAGCTGCGTGAGCCGTTTCGCCCGGCGACCCCGGCACAGCCGCCGGCGCCGTTGCCGCGCGGCCTGCGTCAGGCCCTAGACCAGCGTGTTTGAGCGCAGGTGGCGCAGGGCCTCGCTGGCGCGTATCCCGAACTGCTGACGCAGGCTGCGGGACAGGTGTGCCGAATCGGCAAAGCCCGCAGCCATGGCCGCCTCGGTCAGGGACATGCCGTCAAGGGCCTGACGCAGGGCCATGCGCAGGCGTTGCCACAGCACCAGGCGTCGTACCGACAGGCCTAGGCTGCCGCTGAACAAGCGCTCCAGCTGACTGATCGACACCGCAGCTTCCTGCGCCAGTGTCGTGGCTGGCAGGCGCTGCTCGTCCAGCGCCCGGATCCGCGCCAGGGCCCGGGTCAGGCGCGGATCCAACGAGCGGCGCGGTGCCAGGCGCAACGCCTGGGCCAGATTCGGGATATCACGGGGCGCCTGCTGGCAGACATCGAGCAAGGTTTGCAGGGAAAACGCCAGGGGTTCGGCGAACAAGGTGATGCAGGGCGTCTGATGACCGGGCATGGCGTGGGGCTGCAACGACTCGATGGCCAGCAACCTGCCGCTGCACTGTGCGCCAGCGATCTCAACGCATACCTCGCCCTCGAGTGGTAACAGCACCTGGTGGGCATAGTGGGCGTGGACACTGGTGCGCCCTGGCGTGCCGAGCAGCAGGCAATGGTCATCGGCCAGCCAGAGTCGACCTCGCCAAGCACTGTTCTGTCGTTCGTTCATCCCAGGCTTCCTATCCGTGTTGGTCCACAAACACTCATGCGAGTGGATATCGTTCAAAGGCCGATTATGCTTGAAGTGACTTGCCGCGATCCGGGGCCGATGCCTCGTCGTGCTTCGCGCAGCCTGCAATGCCCTTGGGCCTGGGTGCGTGCTTTGGGATCTGATGGAGCACTCCGGTCTACCACAACCAGACGGAGGCGACCCATGGCGGTCCTTGACAGCGCATCCACGGGCAGTAGCGCGCCCCAACGTGGCATCACCCGGGAGGAGCGCAAAGTCATCTTTGCCTCTTCGCTGGGCACCGTGTTCGAATGGTACGACTTCTACCTCTACGGATCACTGGCGGCGATCATCGCCAAGCACTTCTTCGCCGGGGTCAATGAAACCACTTCATTCATCTTCGCCTTGCTCGCCTTTGCCGCCGGCTTTGCCGTGCGGCCGTTCGGCGCCATTGTGTTCGGTCGCCTGGGCGACATGATCGGGCGCAAGTACACCTTCCTCATCACCATCGTGATCATGGGTATATCCACGGCGGTGGTGGGGCTGCTGCCCAGCTACGCGACCATCGGCGTGGCCGCGCCAGTGATCCTCATCACCCTGCGCCTGTTGCAGGGTCTGGCGTTGGGCGGCGAGTACGGTGGCGCCGCCACCTATGTGGCGGAACATGCGCCCAAGGGCAAGCGCGGCTTCTTCACCGCGTGGATCCAGACCACCGCGACCCTCGGCCTGTTCCTGTCGCTGCTGGTGATCCTGGCCTGCCGCACCGCCTTGGGCACCGAGGCGTTCGAGGCCTGGGGCTGGCGCATCCCGTTCCTGCTGTCGATCCTGTTGCTGGCGATTTCGGTGTACATCCGCCTGCAGCTCAACGAGTCGCCGGTGTTCATGAAGATGAAGGCCGAAGGCAAGGCGTCTAAGGCGCCGCTGACCGAGTCGTTCGCCCGCTGGGACAACCTCAAGGTGGTGATCATGGCGTTGCTCGGCGGCACCGCCGGGCAGGCGGTAGTGTGGTACACCGGGCAGTTCTACGCGCTGTTCTTCCTCCTGCAGACGCTGAAGATCGACCCGCAGACCGCCAACCTGCTGATCGCCGGCTCGCTGCTGATCGGCACGCCGTTCTTCATCTTCTTCGGCAGCCTGTCCGACCGCATCGGGCGCAAGAAGATCATCATGGCCGGCTGCATCATCGCCGCGCTGACCTACTTCCCGATCTTCAAGGCGCTGACCGAGTACGGCAACCCGGACGTGTTCGTCGCCCAGGAGCAGAACCCGGTGGTGGTGGTCGCCGACCCCGGGCAGTGCGCGTTCCAGTTCGATCCGGTTGGCAAGGCCCGGTTCACCAGTTCCTGCGACATCGCCAAGAGCCTGCTGGCCAAGCGGGCGATTCCCTACGAGAACGAGAAGGCCGAGCCCGGCAGCGTGGCGCAGATCCGCATCGGTGAGCGGGTGATCCCGAGCTTCGAGGGCAGCAGCCTGGCTGCGGCGGACCTGAAGACCCAGGGCGACGCCTTCACCGCCACCCTGACGGCGGCCCTGAAGGAAGCTGGCTACCCCGAGAAGGCCGACCCGGCGAAGATCCATTACCCGATGGTGTTGCTGCTGCTGAGCATCCTGGTGATCTACGTGACCATGGTCTACGGGCCGATCGCCGCCTGGCTGGTGGAGCTGTTCCCGGCGCGGATCCGCTACACCTCCATGTCGCTGCCGTACCACATCGGCAACGGCTGGTTCGGCGGCTTCCTGCCGACGGTGGCCTTCGCCATGGTCGCTGCGACCGGGGATATCTACTACGGGTTGTGGTACCCGATCGTGATCGCGGTGATGACTGCGGTGCTGGGGATCTTCTTCCTGCCGGAGACCAAGGATCGCGACATCCACCACACCTGACCGCCCGCAAGCCCGCTCCACACGCTCGTGGGAGCGGGCTTGCCCCGCGATGACGGTCGGTCAGTCGAAGTATCCACGCAAGGTAAATCGGTACCCGACATCCACCGCCGAGGTCTGCGGTTTGGCATACGCCTTCTTGAGCACGAACTCGAAGGCCGGCTCGTACAACCCGTCGCGCACCACGGCGCCCGCCAGAACCTCCACCGCGTACCAGCCGTTGTCCAGCTCGATGATCGGCCGCCCCGGCTCCTGGTAGCGCGCCAGCAGGTCGCCCAGGGCCTTGTTGGTGAAGTGCTGCAGGACGCGCCAGGTGAACAGCATCAGCGCACGATTCTCGACCCGCAGCACATACCCTGCACGACGATGCTTGAGACGGCTGCCGGGCTCCAGCAGTGCCGGCGTGCGCTCGTCGAGGGTAAACAGGATGCGGTAGGGCAGGTTGTCGATTCCGGCAAGGGGCAGGATCACCCCTTGCGCCACCGCCAGGTCACCGCTGTCGCCACGGGTGAAGGCGCGGGCGAGGTCGTCGGGCAGGTCGTGGTCTTCCTTGAATTGTTCGAGCAGTTGAACATCGCCAAGCAGGAAATAGTCGATCAGATCGTTGAGCACTTCACTGAATTCGTAGCGCATGGGTTGTCCTTGTTCTGGCTGCGCCGGGGGAAGTCAGCAATGTAGCAGTCCTGGCAAGGCCCGCCATCACCTATTGAAGGGGGCACTTCAGGCTGCCTTCAGATTTGCCCCCGATACTGCCTGCACTGCAACCTGCGGGGGCCTGTCATGAACGAGCCAACCTGGAACAACCTGTTTCCCTTACCCATTGGCACCCATGCGCATCACCAGGCGCAGCTCACGCTGCACGACCCGGAAACATCCGGTCGCGCTGCGATAGAGCAGTTCATCCACGCACGATTCGCCTGTGTCCACCATGCCGATGTCCATCATTACCTGCCGCAGCTGCTGGGCCTGCATGACCGCCATGGTCGGCTGATAGCCGCCGCCGGCCTGCGCCTGGCCGTCGCTGCGCCGCTGTTTCTGGAACGCTACCTCGATATGCCGCTGGAGCACGCCGTGGCGGCCGTGGCAGGAAGCCCGGTGCCCCGCGAGCAACTGGTGGAGGTGGGCAACCTGGCCGCACTCAGTGCCGGCAGTGCGCGGATCATGATCATCGCCGTGACCTGGTTGCTGGCAGCCCGAGGCCTGCGCTGGGTGGCCTTTACCGGTGCGGCGACGTTGCTCAACAGTTTTCGCCGGCTGGGCCTGGAGCCTACGGTGGTTGCCCAGGCCGACCCTCGGCGCATCGACGAGGACTCAGGCAATTGGGGCTGCTACTACGCACATCACCCACAGGTGTTCGTCGGCAGCATCGATCAGGGCCATGCGGCATTGGACCATGCCGGCGTGTTCGAGCGGCTGGGCCTGCCGACGATCCGCCAGGAGGCCGGTCATGCCGCATGACATCCAGCGCTTTTTCGAAACGCTGCAGGTCCATGCCCGTTACCGCGGTGCCCAGCCAGCGGTACAGGGCGCTGGCGAAAGTTTCACCTATGAGCAACTGTTGTGCGAGGTTCGCCAGCGAGCAGCCTGGCTGCGCGAACAACCGCCCGGTACCTTCGCCCTGGCCCTGGAAAACGGCCCGCAAGCCCTGCTGTGGGATCTGGCGGCACTGATGGCCGAGCGTCCGTGCCTGCTGCTTCCGGGCTTCTTCAGTGCGGCCCAGCGACGCCATTGCCTGGTGCAAGGTGGCGTGACACGGGTGCTGGCAGATGCCGGCCTGGCGGCGGAACTGAGCGACTGCGGATTCATCCGCAGCACGCGATTCTGGAGTCGGGACAGCGTCGCGTCGCCACCACTGCCGCAGGGCACCGCCAAGATCACCTACACCTCCGGCAGTACCGGGGCGCCCAAGGGCGTGTGCCTGGGCGCGGCGGCCCTGGTCAGGGTGGCCCACGAACTGGAGTTCGCCAGCCGCGCGGCGGCGCCGGGCAAATACCTGGCGGTGTTGCCGCTGGCGGTGCTGCTGGAGAACCTGGGGGTGTACGCGGCACTTCTGGCAGGCGCCAGCGTCATGCTCTACCCGCAGTCACAGCTGGGCATCGGCGGCGCCAGCCAGGTGGATTTCAGCCGCCTGCTCGGGGCCATTGCCCTGAGCGGCGCCGAGAGCCTGATCCTGGTTCCGCAGCTGCTGCTGGGGTTGGTCACGGCTATCGAACGGGGGGCGATGCGGGTCGACCCGCTGCGCTTTGTTGCCGTGGGTGGCGCCCGGGTGGCAGACAGCCTGCTGTCGCGCGCCGCGGCGGTGGGGTTGCCGGTGTACGAGGGGTACGGGTTGTCCGAGTGCGCATCGGTGGTGTGCCTGAACCGGCCCGGGGCGCTGCGCCCGGGTAGCGTCGGGCGGCCGCTGCCCCATGTGCGGGTGCGCATCGCCGAGGATGGCGAGGTGCTGGTGGCGGGTACGACGCTGCTCGGCTATCTCGGCGAGCCAGCGTTCGATGGCCAGTGGTGGCCGACCGGCGACCTCGGCCAACTGGACCGCGACGGCTACCTGCACCTGGCCGGGCGCAAGAAGAACCAGTTCATCACCAGCTTCGGCCGCAACGTCAACCCGGAATGGGTCGAGGCCGAACTGACCCAGTGTGGACTGATCGGCCAGGCCTTCGTGCACGGCGAGGGCCTGCCGGGCAACCTGGCCTTGCTCTGGCCCCTGGACCCGCAGGCCAGTGATGGGCAGATCGCAACGGCGGTCCGCCAGTGCAACGACGGCCTGCCGGATTACGCCCGGGTTCATGCCTGGCGGCGCCTGCCCGAACCTTTCAGCGTCGAGGCGGGCACCCTGACCGCCAATGGCCGTCCTCGTCGCGACGTGATCCTGCGGCATTACCAATCCCTGTTGTCCGACCTTCAGCATCCGTGAGGTACGCCATGTCCTTTTTCGAAATCCTGCAAGCGCAGACTGCGAGGGAGCGTGAAGCCTTGTTCAGTGTCCCGGTGATCCGCGATGCCCTGGGTGGGGTGGTCAGCCTGGAGGGCTACGTGGCTTTCCTGACCCAGGCCTACCACCATGTCCGCCATACCGTGCCGCTGATGATGGCTTGCGGCGCGCGGTTACCGTCGCGTCTGGAGTGGCTGCGCGGCGCGGTGTGCGAGTACATCGAGGAGGAGTACGGCCACGAACGCTGGATCCTCGACGACATCGCCGCCTGCGGCGCCGACCCGGCCAAGGCCCGTGACAGTCGGCCGGCACAACCGATCGAACTGATGGTGGCCTTCCTCTACGACCTGATTGCCCGCGGCAACCCGGTGGGGCTGTTCGGCATGGTCAATGTGCTCGAAGGCACCAGCATCGCCCTGGCCACCCAGGCCGCCGGCAGGATTCAAGGCAGCCTGGGGCTGCCGGACAAGGCGTTCAGCTACCTCAGCTCCCATGGCGCCCTCGACCAGGACCACATGCTGACCTATCGCGGCCTGATGGACCGCCTGGAAGACAGCGACGACCAGCAGGCGGTGATCCACGCCGCCAAGATGGTGTACCGCCTGTACACCGACATGTTCCTGGGCCTGCCGCGGGCCGGCCAGAGCGAGGTGCGGCATGCGCTTGCCTGAATGCGTGGTGGTGCTGACCGGGGCCAGTGGTGGCATCGGCCTGGAACTGGCCGAACAGTTGTGCGCCGCCGGCGCGCGGGTGCTGGCGGTAAGCCGGCACATGGGCAGGCTGGCGCAGTTGATGAACCGCTACCCACAACAGTTGCGCTGGCAGGCGGCCGACCTGCGCGGCGCCGAGGGGCGCCAGGCGGTACTGAGTGCTGCCCGGGCCATGGACGGGGTCAATGTGCTGATCAATGCCGCCGGGATCAATCGCTTCGCCTTGCTCGACCAGCTCGACGAGACCGCCCTCGACGAACTGCTGGACATCAACCTCAAGGCCGCGGTGCAGCTTACCCGTGGCTGCCTGCCGTTGCTGCGCCTGGAGCCTCGGGCGCTGGTGGTCAACGTCGGCTCCACCTACGGCTCGATCGGCTACCCCGGCTATGCCGTCTACTGTGCCAGCAAGTTCGCCCTGCGCGGCTTCTCCGAGGCCCTGCGCCGCGAATTGGCCGACACCTCGGTGAACGTGCTGTACGCCGCGCCACGGGCAACGCGCACGGCGATGAACAGCAGTGCCGCGACAGCGCTCAACCAGGCGTTGAAGGTCGGCGTGGATCAGCCGGGGGATGTGGCCCGGGCCGTGCTTGCCGCGGTCCAGGCAGACCGCAGCGAGTTGTACCTGGGCTGGCCGGAAAAACTCTTCGTGCGTTTGAACGGCATGCTGCCCGGGCTGGTTGATCGTGCCCTGCGCAAACAACTGCCGCTGATTCGACGCTACAGCGCCCACTCGGGCAAGGAGTCAGGCAAATGAAACGTCTGTTACTGGCCAGTGTGCTGGCCTTCTCGCCCGTTGTCTGGGCTCTGGACCAGGCCGGCAGCCAGCGTTTGAACGAGGTGCAGCAGCGCTGGGCGCAGATCCAGTACCAACTGCCCGAGGCGCAGCGCAGCAAAGCCTTCGAAGCCCTTGCCGCGGACGCGGCGGCGTTCGTTCGGCAGTACCCGGGCTCGGCGGAGCCGTTGATCTGGGAAGGTATCGTCGACAGCAGCTGGGCCGGTGCCACGGGCGGGCTCGGCGCGCTGGGCAAGGTCAAGGCCGCCCGCGCCAGCCTGGAGAAGGCCTTGGCGATGGACCCCAAGGCCCTGCAAGGCTCGGCCTATACCAGCCTTGGCGCGTTGTACGACCGGGTGCCGGGCTGGCCTCTGGGGTTCGGCGACAAGGACAAGGCCGAGGCCATGCTGCGCCAGGCATTGGCAATCAACCCCGACGGCATCGACAGCAACTACTTCTGGGCCGACCACCTGTACCGGCAGAACCGCTACGCCGAGGCCAGCGCCGCCCTGGACAAGGCACTGCGCGCCGCGCCACGTCCGGGGCGCGAACTGGCCGACCAGGGCCGGCGCGGGGAAATCGATGCTTTACTCAAGGCCATCAGGGACAAACAGGACTGAGCATGCGCCTGCTGCTGGTTGAAGACGACCCCGCCCTGGGCGAGGGGATCTGCGATGGCTTGCGCCTGGAGGGCTATACCCTCGACTGGCTGCAGGATGGCCAGAGCGCACTGCACGCCCTGGGCGTCGAGACGTTCGACCTGCTGGTCCTGGACCTGGGCCTGCCGCGACTGGACGGGCTCGAACTGCTGCGACGCCTGCGCGCGACGGAAAACCCTGTGCCGGTGCTGATCCTCACGGCCCGCGACGCGCTCGAGGACCGTATTGCCGGGCTCGATGCCGGCGCCGACGACTACCTGGTCAAACCCTTCGATCTCAACGAACTCAAGGCCCGCCTGCGCGCCTTGCTGCGGCGCAGCGCAGGCCGCGCCAGGGTGCTGATCGAACATGCCGGGGTCAGCCTCGACCCGGCCACCCAGCAAGTGCGTTACAAGGGCCAGCCGGTGGTGCTCACGCCCAAGGAATACCTGCTGCTGCACGAGTTGCTCGCGCAACCGGGCAAGGTCTTTACCCGCGAGCGCCTGACCCGGTTGCTCTATGGCTGGGATGAAGAGCCCGAGAGCAATACCCTGGAGGTCAACATCTACCAGTTGCGCAAGAAACTGTTCAACGGCCTGATCCGTACCGTGCGTGGCATCGGCTACCTGGTGGAGGGGCGCGCATGAGTTCGCTGCGCCAGCGAACCCTGTGGCGGGTCATGCTGTTGCTGCTGGTCGGCAGTGGTCTGCTGGCGCTGTATAACTATCACGACAGCCGTCATGAGATCACCGAAGTCTACGACGCCCACCTGGCGCAGAACGCACGCCTGCTGCAAGGGGTCATGAGCCTGCCGGTGCAGGAGCAGAACCGCCAGGCGCTGTACCAGGCGTTCGATGAAGCCTTGAGCAAGGCGGGGCGCCACCGGGTCGGCCACCCGTATGAAAGCAAGCTGGCCTTCCAGGTGTGGGACGATCGCGCCAACCTGTTGGTGCGCACCCCCAGTGCGCCTGCATTCACCACGCCACCGAGCACGCCGGGGTTTGCAGACATGCAGGTGCAGGGCCAGCGCTGGCGCGGCTTCGTGCTGCCGGTGCCGGAGAAGCGCTGGCTGATCTGGGTAGGGGAGCGTAACGACGTGCGCTACGACCTCATCGACCGCATCGTGCGGCATACCCTGATGCCGTTCCTGCTCGGCAGCCTGGCTCTGGCCTTGCTGGTCTGGGCCGCGATCGGCTGGGGGCTGCAGCCGCTGCAGAACATGGCGCGGGTGATCCGCGGGCGACATGCCGAGTCCCTGGAGCCCCTGCAACTGGTGCCGTTGCCCAAGGAACTGGAGCCCATGCAGGCGGCGATCAACCGACTGCTGGCGCAGATCGACGAGCTGTTGCGCCGCGAGCACCGGTTCATTGCCGATGCCGCCCACGAAATGCGCACGCCACTGGCAATCCTGCGCCTGCACGCGCAGAACGCCCAGGCCGCCACCAGCGCGGTCGAGCGCGACAAGGCCCTGGGATTTCTGATCGGCGGAGTAGATCGCCTGACCCGGGTGGTCAACCAGCTGCTGACCCTGGCGCGGCTCGAACCCCGTCTGGCACAGCGCGACTGGGCCGAGGTCGACCTGGCCGCGCTGGTCGCCGAGACCTTGGCGGAACTGACACCCTGGATGCTCGAACGCGGCCAGGAGCCTTCATTGGACATTGCTGAGGGTGCCGATTATCGGCTGTACAGCGATGCCGGCGCGCTGGGCATCGCCTTGCAGAACCTGGTGACCAATGCGGTGGACCATTCGCCGCCGGGCGGGCGGGTGCATGTCACGCTGCATCGTGAGGACCAGGCGTTGATCCTGGCGATCGAGGACGAAGGGCCGGGTATCGAGGCGGCGGATCTTGAGCGCGTGTTCGAACGTTTCTACAGCAAGGATGCGCCTAATGGTGCCGGCCTGGGCTTGTCGATCGTGCGAACCATTGTCCAGCGTCTGGACGGTAGCGTGCAGTTGCGCAACGGTTCGCCGCGGGGCCTGTGCGCCACCTTGCGTTTGCCGGTGGCGCAGGGCTGATCAATGCCGTTGGGCGATCTGGATCAGGTTGCCGCAGGTATCGTCGAACACGGCCACGGTGACAGGGCCCATGGCCGTGGGCGGCTGGGTGAACTGCACGCCGGCCTTGCACAGCCGTTCATACTCGGCCTGGATATCGCGCACGCCGAACGAAGTGGCGGGAATGCCGTCCTGCTTGAGCGCGGCCTTGTAGGTCTTGGCTGCGGGGTGGGCGTCGGGTTCGAGCAGCAGCTCGACGCCGTTGGGATCGTTGGGGGAGGTGAGGGTGAGCCAGCGGTGCTTGCCCATGGGGATGTCGTGCTTGGGTTCGAAACCCAGGACATGGTGGTAGAAGGCATGGGCCCTGGCCTGATCGTCGACGAGGATGCTGGTGACCACGATCTTCATGTGTATCCCTCTGGAGGGGCAGCATCGTGCTGCGGGTACCTGGAGATTATAGAAGGGCCGCCTGCGCCGGGTGGATTGGCTCGCAGACTTTGAATGGAGGTCGCTGCGCCTTGTCGCGCGTCAGCACTTCACCAGGTCGAACAGCGAGCGCATCGCCCGGTTCGCCATGCGCCGCATAACCGGCGCCTGCAGGCGTTGTGCCGGCCCGCCGGCACCGAGTGCGGCGACCACCTGGCCGCGCAGGCGCAGGGGCAGGGCGAAGCAGTGCAGGTCTTCACGCGAGGCGGCCAGGTCGAGGGCAAACCCCTGGCTGGCGACCTGGTGCAGCTCCTGCTCGAGCGTTTGCGGGACCGGTTGGGTACGCAGCAGTTGCCTGGCCAGCTGAGGGTCATGGGCCAGCAGCACCTTGCCGATCGCCGAAGTGGCCAGGCCGTCGCGACGAGTGTCCGTGGGCAGTTGCAAAGCCTGGCCCCGGCCATCCAGTGCCGCCAGCGTGAGGTAGGCACGTGTGCCGCCAGGCACCGCCAGGAAGCAGTGCTCCCCACACAGGTCGGCAAAGGCGCGCAGCGCCGGGGTGAAGGCCTGGCGCAGGCGCTGCTCGGTCTCGCTCAGTGGCTGTGCCAGCTGGCGCAGGCGCAGACCGAGGGCGTAGTGACGCTGCTCGCGGGTGACGTAGCCCAGCGACATCAAGGTATCCAGCAATCCATGGACCGTGCTCTTGCCCAGGCCACTGCGTTCGGCGAGGTCGTTCAGGCGCGCCCGGCCGCCTTCGGCGCGGATGAGTTCGAGCAGGTGCATGGCCCGCTCCAGGGACTGGATCTGGCGACTGTTGGCGGACATAAAGCGATCCCGGCATTCGATGGCTGCCCATTGTGCCTGCAATCGCAAGGTGGCGCAGGCGCTCGAGTTCGACAATGTCGAACCTTGAGGCTTTTCTGCGCCCGCTTCCACTGTTGACGGGGGGCTGCCCCTACACTCGCCGGCACTTCAACCAGCCAGAGGAATCAGTACATGGATCTGCAACTGCAAGGTGCCCGGGTCGTGGTCAGCGGCGGCACACGGGGTATCGGCCGGGCCATCGTCGAGTGCTTTCTCGCCGAAGGCGCCCAGGTGGCGTTCTGTGCACGGGACGAGGCCGGGGTGCGCCAGGCCGAGGCCGAGCTTGGCGACCTGGCCTGCGGCAGGGCGGTGGACATCACCGATGCCGCGCAGGTCGACGGGTGGATCGCCGCTGCCGCCGAGCGCATGGGCGGCATCGATATCGTCGTGCCCAACGTCAGCGCCCTGGCCCACGGCAGCGAGGCCAGGATATGGCGCCAGGCCTTCGAAACCGACCTGTTGGGCACGGTTGGCATGGTGACGGCGGCGCTGCCGTGGCTCAAGGCCTCGGGGCAGGCGGCCGTGGTGTTGATCTCCAGTGTGTCCGGACGTGAACTGAGTAGTTTCGACGAGCCGTACGGGGTGCTCAAGGCCGCGCTGAATCATTACGGCAAGACCCTTTCGGCGCGCCATGCCGGCGAGGGTATCCGGGTCAATTGCGTATCGCCCGGCAACGTGTATTTCGCCGATGGCGTCTGGGGGCGGATCGAACGCGAGCAGCCTGAGGCGTTTGCCCGCAGCCTGGCGGCCAATCCTCTCGGACGCATGGCACGGCCGGACGAGGTCGCCCGGGCCACGGTGTTCCTGGCCAGTCCGGCGGCGAGCTTCATCAGTGGCACCAACCTGCTGGTCGATGGCGGGCTGACCCGTGGCGTGCAGTTCTGACGCCGGTCCAGGTATGGATTGGCGGGAGCTGAGGCCATGAGCAGACAGACGGTACAAATGCCTAATCCAAAAGTGATATCAGATCGCTTGCATGGCTCTAACGCCGATCTATGCTCAGGGCATCCCGTGGATAGAGGAGCCCCGGCCCATGTTCGAATACCATCGCAAGTCCGATCTGGTCGAAATCCAGCGCGCCCGGCAGGCCCTGGCGGGCATGGAGGCGAAGCTGGCGGCGATCAGCCGTTCCATGGCGATGATCGAGTTCGCGCCGGATGGCACGATCCTCGATGCGAACGAGCACTTCTGCAAGACCATGGGCTACAGCGCCGACGAGATCTGCGGCAAGCACCACCGGATCTTCTGCGACCCGACTTACGCCAAGAGCGCCGAGTACCAGCAGCTCTGGCGCGAACTGGGCGAGGGCAAGGCCATCAGCGGCACCTTCGAACGCCTGGACAAGGCCGGTCGCGAGGTGTGGCTGGAGGCCAGCTACATGCCGGTGGTCGACGAGCGCCAGCAGGTCACCAGCGTGATCAAGGTGGCCTCCGACATCACCCGCCATGTGATCGAGGAGCATGAGAGCGAAAGCCTGCTCAAGGCCATCGGCCGTTCCATGGCGGTGATCGAGTTCACCCCAGCCGGGCGGGTGATCAAGGCCAACCAGAACTTCCTCGACACCATGGGCTATCGCCTGGAGGAAGTGGTCGGGCGCCACCATGGGCTGTTCTGCCTGCCCCACGAGCGTGAGTCGGCCCAGTACCGTGATTTCTGGGCCTCGCTCAATCGCGGCGAGTACCATTCGCACCGCTTCGAACGCGTCAACAAACAAGGCCAGACCGTGTACCTGGAGGCGTCCTACAACCCGATCTTCGACAACAAGGGCCGGTTGTACAAGGTGGTGAAATTCGCCAGTGACATCACCCGTCAGATCAGCACCCAGCAGACCGCCGCCGATGCCGCCCACGCCAGTTCGATGCAGACCGACGCCTGCGCGCGCAAGGGCACCCAGGTGGTACAGCAGGCAGTGGAGGTGATCGAGCAGATTTCCTCCGAGCTGAACGACGCCGCCCGTACCATCGACGCCGTGAGCAAGCAGTCCGAGGTCATCGGGCAGATTGTCCTGACCATTCGCGGCATCGCCGACCAGACCAATCTGCTGGCGCTCAATGCCGCCATCGAGGCGGCCCGGGCCGGCGAGCATGGGCGCGGGTTCGCCGTGGTCGCCGACGAGGTGCGCAACCTGGCGGCGCGCACCAGCAAGGCGACCCTGGAGATCGTCGAGGTGGTGCGGCAGAACCATGACCTGTCGCTGACCGCGGTGGCCAGCATGCAGTCAAGCCTGACCCGCACGGGGTTGGGCGTGGAGCTGGCCAACGAGGCCGGCACGGTGATCATGGAGATCCAGCAGGGATCGCGGCACGTGGTGGACGCCATCAGCCAGATCAGTTCGACCCTTCAATTGCACTGAGGCTCTGGCGCAGCTCCTGTTCCAGGCCATGCAGGCTCGCCCGCAGCCGGGCGAGCATCTGGTCCACCGGCAGGCCCTGTGCGATGGCCTGTTCCAGGGCCTCGCAGTCCTGCCTGACACCCTTGACCTTGAGCATTTTCGCGCCGCCCTTGACCCGGTGGACCACCGGGGCCAGGGCTTCGGGCGCGGGATCGGCGCCGAGGGTATGCAAGGCCTGCAAATCCTCCGCGCTGCTTTTTGCCAGTTGTTCCAGCAGGCGCCGGATCAACTGGTGGTCGTCCTGGGTGAGGTGGCGCAGTTCGGCCAGGTCGAAACCGCTGGGCCGAGTCGCCTCGATGACCTGGCCGCGAACGGGGGCGGCGACCAGGGGCAGGCATGCTCTGAGTGCCTGCAGGCCGATCGGTTTGAACAGGCATTCGTCCATGCCGCTGTCCAGGCAGCGTTGCCGCTCCTCGGCCTGGGCGTTGGCGGTGACGCCGATGATGCGACAGCCCGGCAATCCAACCTCGCGCTCCTGGGCGCGAATGCTGCGGGCCAGGGCATGGCCGTCCATCACAGGCATGCTGCAATCGGTGATCACCACGTCGAAATGGCCGGCCTGCCAGAGTGCCAGCGCCGCCTTGCCCTGATCGGCAAGGGTCACCTGATGGCCCAGCGAACGCAGTTGTTTGTCGAGCAGCAGCAGGTTGGCCGGGTAATCGTCGACCACCAGGACCTGCAGGGGACCACTGCCGGCCTCGATCAAGGCGGTGCTGAGCGGCGTGCTGACGGCGGGCTCGGCACCGGGCAGGGTGAGATGAACATCGACCTGGGTCCCCAGGCCCTCGATGCTGTGCAAGGCCAGCTCGCCCCCCATGAGCTCGCACAGCTCACGGCTGATCACCAGCCCCAGGCCCGCGCCCTGGCGTGCCTGGCGGCCATCGACCTGGGAGAAGGTGGTGAACAGCCGTGTCTGGTCCTCGGGGCTGATACCCACGCCGCTGTCCTTGATCTGCAGCGTGACCCGGTGCAGGCCGCCGTCGAGGGGGGCCACCGCCAATGACACGTCGACCTGGCCCTGATTGGTGAACTTGATCGCGTTGCTCAGCAGGTTCGACAACACCTGTTTGAGACGCAGCGGGTCAGCCAGTACCCAGGTGGCCGCGTCAGGCAGCACCGCACGCAGGACAAGCCCCTTGAGGCGGGCGTTGCCTTCGAAGACCCGCAGGGTCGCGCGCACCAGATCGACCAGATCGGTGGCCACCGGTTGCAAAGTCATGTGGCCGGACTCGATGCGTGAGATGTCGAGTACATCGCCGATCAGGTCGAGCAAACCGAGCGCCGAGTCGTGGGCTGCCTCCAGCGCCTGGGTGTCGCTGTGGCCATGGCGGCTGTCCTCCTGGGCCATTTCGAGCAGGCCGATGACGGCGTTCATCGGTGTGCGGATCTCATGGCTCATGACCGCGAGAAAAGTGCTTTTGGCCCGGCTGGCCTGTTCGGCATCGTCCTTGGCCTGGCGCAATTGCTCGAGCAGTCCGCGGCTGAGCGCCAGCTGCTCCTGCAGGGCGCGCTGGGCTTCGCTGCGCTGCTGGATCAGTTTGCGCAGGTAGCTGTTCCAGAACACCACGCCGGCCAGCAGTAGGGTGGCCAGCACCAGAACCTGCAGCGCCAGTGTGCGGTAGTTGCGCCAGGGGCTGTCGCTGACCACGGTGTTGGTGCGCCAGCGGTTGACCAGTTGCTCCAGCTCGTCGGGCGGTATGCTCAGCAAGGCCTTGTCGAGGATTGCCTGCAGTTGCGGCTGCGCGGGGCTCACGGCGAAGGTCGCCAGGGCCGGCTCATCGCCCAGCAGGCCAGCGATCCTGAGGCGACCGTTGAAGACCTGATTGATGAAATAGGCGGCATTGACCTGGGAGCTGAGGGCGACGTCGGCATCGCCGTTGGCGACCGCCTCCATGAGCTGCAAGGGGTTCTCCACCTCCAGGGTACGCAGGCCGACGACCTGGCGCTCCAGGTCTTCGAGCAGTGGCGAGCCGCGCAGCAGTGCCACGCGCTGCCCCTGCAACGGCTTTTCAGCGTCCAGGGGCGCCGCATTCTGACGGGTGACCAGCACCCGCGGGCTGATCATGTAGGGGCGCGTGTAGCGCAGGCGTTGAGCGCGGTGCACGCCGTAACCGATGGCACCGATCATGTCCACCTTGCCCTGGGCGACTTGCTCGACCATCTGTTCGAACGACTCGGACTCGACGATCTGGAAATGCAGGCCGGTGCGTAAACCGATGCGCTCCAGCAAGTCCACGGCGATACCCCGGGGTTGCTGTTGGGCATCGGTGAAGCTCAGGGGGGCGAGAGTGGTGTTGATCATCACCTTGACCTGCCGGTGCCGGGCGATCCACTCGCGCTCCTCGTGGGTCAGGGCGTCGAGGCGGCGGTCGAGCAGGAAGCTGGTGCTGCCGCCCGTCCAGCGCCGCAGGATGTTCAGTCGCTCGCTGTCGGCGATGCGTCCCAGGGCGAGGTCGACCAGTTGCAGCAAGCGCTGATTGTCGCGGGCCAGGGCAAACGCGAACGTGCTAGCCGGCATCCTGACGAAATGATCGACCTTGACCCGTTCCTGGAAACCCTTGGCGATCACGTAGTCGGCGCTGATGGCGTCACCCAGGTAGGCATCGGCCTGGCCCAGGGCCACGGCGGCGACGCCGGCGAGGGTGGAACGGTAGAGACTCAGTTGCGCCTGGGGGTAGAGCTGCTGCACCGCGCGAGTGGGCAGGTAATGGTCGACCATGGCCAGGCGCAGGCCCTTGAGGTTGTCCTCTTCGCGCAGGCCGCGGTTCTGCCGCGATACGATCACCGGCAGGTCGTCGGCATAGGGCAGGCTCAGTGTCAGGTCGGCATCATTGGCCTCGAAGGCATTGGAGCTGCCCAGCAGGTCGATCTCACCGGCACGCAATGCGTCGAGTGCCTGGGCGCGGCTGGCGTAGCGCCGCACTTCGATCGGCACGCCCAGCTGTTCGGCGATCAGGCCTGCGTAGTCGGCGCTCAGGCCCTCGTAGTCGGCCTGGCTGATATTGATGTCGAAGGGTGGGTAGTCCGGGCGTGAGCTGCCCAGCACCAGGCGCTTGCGTTCGTTCAGCCATTGCCGGTCGGTGCTGGCAACCGCCAATGGCGGTGCCGCGCTCAGGGCGCGGGCCAGCAGGTGGCGGGGCTCGCTGCTCACTTCACCCAGCGCGGACGGCGACAGCATCGTGACCAGCAGCAGGCACAGCGGTGCACCCCTGTTCATGGTTCAGGCCACGTTGTTGCGTTTGGCCAGGTCGACCATTTCCACCAGCGACTCGACCTTGAGCTTCTCCATGATCCGGCCACGGTAGGTGCTGATGGTCTTGGCGCTGAGGTTCATCTGCTCGCCGATCAGCTTGTTGCTCTGGCCGGCGCTGAGCCGGCGCAGCACCTCCATCTCCCGGTTGGAGAGCAGTGCCAGGCGCTCGGTCTCACTTTCCAGGGTGTTGCTGTTGACCGCCATCTGCGGAAAGGTCGAGTAGCCCTTGACCAGCGCCTTGAGGGCGAAGACCAGGGCGTCGAGGTCCTCGTCTTTATTGACGAAGGCCGAGATGCCGGCGTCCATGCAGCGGCGTACGTAGAGGTCGGCGGGCTGGCCGGTCAGGGCCATGATCCGCGGTGGCGGGTCGATCAGCTTGAGGCGCTTGATCACCTCCATGCCATCAAGGTCCGGCAGGCCGATATCAAGGATGACCACGTCCGCCTTGGTCTGCTCGGCCAGGCGGGCAGCTTCCTTGCCTTTACCGGTTTCCCCTACGACGGTGAAGCGTTCGCGTTCGAGCAGCATGCGTACGGCGAGTCGAACAATGTGGTGGTCATCGACCAACAGCACGGATGTCATTCAGGTAACTCCTGTCAAAGTGCAGCCCGCTTCCCGCCTTCTTTTACAGGCGCTGGGCAGCGGACTTGCTGGGCAGCGCGCACCTTACGGATATTCAGGAGCCTTGGTAATAGGCGAGTATAGGTGTGTTGAAAAACCTTCACCAACCTGTAGAAAAGTCCTACAAGCGAGGTTCAGGCGCAGGCCGCGTGCGGCTTGTGCACACGCTGTGTCGAGGCGGGATTGTTGTCCAGCACCTTGCCGGCGCGGGTGGGGCGGGCCACCAGCTGGCCGCCACAGTTCGGGCAGCGGTTGTGGAAGTGCCGGTCGTTGCAGGCACGGCAGAAGGTGCATTCGAACGAGCAGATCAGCGCATCCGGGCTTTCGGCCGGCAGGTCGGTGTCGCAGCATTCGCAGTTGGGGCGCAGTTCGAGCATGGGCTTGGTTTCCGTCCAGTTGGAAAACCCAGTGTGCTACGCCGCGCCCCGGTCGGCAATCACTTCACGAGCCGGGTCGGTAGAGGTGGGCGTGACCGGCTCGATACAGGGCCGAGTCGGCGAACGGCGCGTCGCCCAGCACATGGCCGACCAGGATCAGCGCGGTGCGACGGAAATCCTTGGCGGCAACGCGCTCGCAAATATCGGCCAAGGTGCCCTTGACCCAGTCCTGGTCCGGCCAGGTGGCGCGATGGACCACGGCGATCGGGCAGTCGGCACCATAGTGTGGCCGCAGTTGCTCGACGATGCGGGCCAGGTGGCGCACGCCCAGGTGGATGGCCAGGGTGCTGCCGTGGCGGGCCAGGTCGGCCAGTTGCTCACCGGCCGGCATCGGCGAACTGTCGGCAAAGCGGGTGAGGATCACGGTCTGCGCGACATCGGGCAAGGTCAGCTCGCAGCCGAGCAGCGCGGCACTGGCGGCGGTGGCGGTGACGCCAGGGACGATCTGGTAGTCGATGCCCAGTTCACGCAGGTGGCGGATCTGCTCGCCGATGGCGCCGTACAGGCTGGGGTCGCCACTGTGCACGCGGGCCACGTCCTCGCCATTGGCGTGGGCCTGGCGCATTGCTTCGACGATCTGTTCCAGGTGCAGTTCGGCGCTGTTGATCACCGTGTGCGCCTGGTGACCTTCCAACACGGCGGCGGGGACCAGAGAGCCCGCATAGATGATCACCGGGCATTGGCGGATCAGGCGCTGGCCCTTGACCGTGATCAGCTCGGGATCGCCGGGGCCGGCGCCGATGAAATAGACCGTCATGGGGATTCCTTGTAGAGAGAGTGGCGGATTATCCGCCGATGGCCAGGGCCAGGGTAGCGCTGCCGAGGACCTGTCTTGGCACGTGCAGACGGCCGTTGTCGCCGGCCAGGGCCAGGGCGGTGCTTTCGGCGACGCCCCAGCAGCCGGTCTGGGCGTACACCGTGGCCGAGCGATGGCTGAGCAGTGGCTCGAAGACCATCAGGTGCGAGGCATCGAAGCAGATGTAAGGCAGCCCCAGGCGCTCGGCCAATGCCAGCAGGCCGGGTTCGCGAGCCTTGGGCTCGATGCTGGCGATGGCGCGCAGGGCTGAGAGGGGCAGGGCATGGCGATTGAGCGTCTGGCGCAGCAGCACCGCGAGCGTCTCGACCGGGCAGCCACGGCGACAGCCAAAGCCGGCGTACAACGCCGGCTGGACAGGCAGATCGCGCATCAGGCCTGGCTGGCGCGACGGTACAGCCAGGCGCTGAGCAGGCCCAGTGCCAGCCAGAACGCGGCGTTGGTCAGCCACGAGGCGATCTTGAACTGGGTCTCGAGGGCCTCCGGCGCCAGGCTTTCATGCACAGCCGGCTGTGGCGCGCCGATCAGGTGCGGGATCACCAGCAGGGCGACACCCAGCGCCTTGAGCAGCCAGTGCCGGGCGAACACCAACAATGCCAGGCCGGCGGCTGTGGCCGCTGCGGTGCCGATCCACCAGGTCTGGCGCTGGCCGAGGTCGGCGGCGGCGGTGCCGGGCAGTTCCGGTGGCAGGCCCAGGGTCGGCGCCAGGCAGAACACGGCAAAGCCGGCCAGGCCCCACAGCGCGCCGGTGGCCACGCGGTTCGGTTCGCGCAGGCTGTAGAGGGCGACCAGGATCAGGGCGAAACCGACGGCGACCACCAGGTTGCCGCCGGTGGTGGACAGCACGCGCTGCCAGCCATCTTCCGGCGCCCAGGCCTCGGCGCTGTGTTCATGTTTGTGGGGGGCGGCGGCGCCGTGCTCATGGTGTTCGGCGACCGGGGCGGCGGATTCGTAGGTTTCCGCCTGGAGAATCAGTGGGGCGACCCAGAAACTTTGCAGCAGGGTCAGCAACAGGGCCGCGAGCAGGCCGCTGAAACCCGCGGTACGGGCGATGCGCGTAATCATGCGGGTTTACTCAGTGGCAAGGGAAGGCGGCGCTGTGGCGGGTGTCGTGGGCGGCGTTGTGCACCGCCTCGATGTGCGAGAAACCGGCGAAGTACACCAGGCACAGGCCCAGCAGGCTGGCGCCGACCGCGACGATCAGTCGCTGGCTGAGGCTGACGGGGGTGGCGATACTGTGTTTGGCGCTGGTGATGGGCATGACGCGTTCCTCTGCTGCTTTTGTTGTGGCAACGGGCATGCGCGACGACCCTGGGCACGGCCGGCCCAGGTGATACGACGACGCCCGCCCACCGCGGGTGTACTGTGAGCACGTGTCAGGCCGGTCTCCGGGCTCGCGAGGTGGAGCAAGGCTCCTTCTATGGCGTCACCTTCCCATGCCTTAAGGCTGGCACAGTGGTCTGGACGCTTCTCTCGCTTACCGTTGCGGGGGCAGCACCGGCCTTGTCGGTTCCTGTAAAGGACGCGCGACGCACCGGTTTCCCGTTTCACCCCCGTCGGGGGCACCTGAACGCAATGCGCTAGCAAATCACGGGGCCGGGCCCGCGTCAATCGCCGCAGCGGTTGACCGCCAGGCAGGCACTGCGTAGCCTTGCCGCTGCGAGGTTCTCGGGCGTTGGCCCGAGCTAAGACGGGAACGCGGTACAAGCCGCGGCTGCCCCCGCAACTGTAAGCACTGAAGGGTTAGGCACAGCCACTGCGCAGGCGCGCGGGAAGGCGCCGGCCCACCGGCCAGCGAGCCGCAGCGGTGCGAGCCAGGAGACCTGCCTCGTGACGTTTTCGACTTTCAACCGGGCGGGGTGATCCGGTGGCGAACGCGCCAGGCCGGCATGGCCATGGCTGTCGTCCTGCATGCCCGCGCCATTGCTGCCAAGGGCATCGCGACATGAAAACACTGGCCAAGCTTCCCGTCACCATCGTCACCGGCTTCCTCGGCTCGGGCAAGACCACCTTGCTGCGCCATATGCTCGACAACGCCCAGGGCCGCCGCATCGCGGTGATCGTCAACGAGTTCGGCGAGCTGGGCATCGACGGCGAGATCCTCAAGCAGTGCAGCATCGGCTGCACCGAGGAAGAGGCCAACGGCCGTGTCTACGAGCTGGCCAACGGCTGCCTGTGCTGCACCGTGCAGGAAGAGTTCTTCCCGGTGATGCGCGAACTGGTGGCCCGTCGCGGCGACCTCGATCACATTCTTATCGAAACCAGTGGCCTGGCCTTGCCCAAACCGCTGGTGCAGGCCTTCCAGTGGCCGGAAATCCGCAACGCCTGCACAGTCGACGCGGTGATCACCGTGGTCGACAGCCCGGCCGTGGCCGCCGGCACCTTCGCCGCCTACCCGGAGCAGGTCGATGCCCAGCGCAAGCTCGACCCCAACCTCGACCACGAGTCGCCGCTGCACGAACTGTTCGCCGACCAGCTGGCCAGCGCCGACCTGGTGGTGCTGAACAAGGCTGACCTGATCGACGCCGAGGGCCTGGCCAAGGTTCGCGCCGAGGTGGCCGAGGAGCTGCCGCCGGCGGTCAAGGTGATCGAGGCCAGCAGCGGCCGCCTGCCGCTGGAAGTGTTGCTGGGCGTGGGCGCCGAGTCCGAGGCGCATATTGATGGTCGTCGTACCCATCACGACTCGCATCACGACGGCGATGACCATGACGACCATGACCACGACGCCTTCGACTCGATCTCCATCGATCTGCCTGAAGCCGACGAAAGCTTGCTGCTCGATGCCCTGACCCAGCTGGTCACCGAGTTCGGCATCCTGCGCGCCAAGGGCTTCGCCGCCATCCCCGGCAAGCCGATGCGCCTGCTGATCCAGGGCGTGGGCACTCGCTTCGACAAGCATTTCGACCGCGCCTGGCGCAGCGATGAACCACGGATCACCCGCCTGGTGCTGATCGGCCAGGAGCTGGACGCCGCACAGCTGGAAGCGCGCCTGCGCCAGGCCCTGGGCGCCTGATCCATGCACCTGCTGCGGACCCAACCCGGCGGCTTCGTGCCGGACGACAGCATCGCCGACCTCGGCCAGACCCCCGCCGACCTGGTGATCCTCTGCAGCGGTGATTCACACCTGGCGCTGCTCGCCGAAACCGCCGAGCAGCTGCCGGCGGACTTCCCCAGCGTGCGCCTGGCCAACCCGATGCTGGTGCAGAACCACGCCTCGGTCGACCTGTATGTCGACCAGGTGCTGCGTCATGCCAAGGTGATCCTGGTGTCGCTGCATGGCGGCGTCGGCTACTGGCGCTATGGTGTCGAGCAACTGGTCGAACTGGCGGGGCGTGGGGTCGAGCTGATCCTGGTGCCCGGCGACGACCGTCCCGACCCTGAACTCACCGACCTGGGCACGGTCCGCGGCGAACAGGCCGAGCGCCTCTGGCACTTCCTGCGCCAGGGCGGCAAGGCCAACGCGGTGAGCCTGTTCAACTGCCTGGCCAACCAATGGCTGGGCCGCGATTACCCGTGGGATGAGCCGCAGCCCTTGCCGCGCACGGCGGTCTACCATCCGGCCAAGGCCACGGCGCGCCTTGAAGACTGGTACGCCGAGTGGAACCCGGAGCATCCGGTGGCGCCGTTGCTGTTCTACCGTTCGCACCTGCAGGCTGCCAACACGGCGTTCATCGATGTGTTCTGCCAGCGCCTGCAGGCCTGTGGGCTGAATCCATTGCCCATCGCCGTGGCCAGCCTGAAGGAGCGCGCCTGCCTGGACCAGGTCGAGGCTTGGCTCGACGAGGTGCAGGCCGAAGTGGTGATCAACACCACCGGTTTCGCCCTGTCCAGCCCCGAGCAACCCAACCTGCGCCCGCTGCGCCGTGATGTGCCGGTGCTGCAGGCCATCTGCGCCCAGGACAACCAGCCCGGCTGGGAGCAGAGCGAGCAGGGCTTGGGCGCCCGCGACCTGGCAATGCACATCGCCCTGCCGGAACTGGACGGGCGCATCATCACCCGGCCGGTGAGTTTCAAGGACCTGGCCTGGCGCAGCGAGCGCAGCCAGTCCGATGTGGTCTGCTACCGGGCCCACCCCGAGCGCATGGACTTCGTCGCCGAACTGGCACGGCGCTGGGTGACCCTGGCGCGTCTGGACAACCAGGAAAAGCGCGTGGCCCTGGTGCTGGCCAACTACCCGACACGCGATGGGCGCATCGGCAATGGCGTCGGCCTGGACACGCCGGGCGCGGCGCTCAACATTCTCGAGGCCCTGCAGGCGCAGGGTTATCCGGTGGCCGGTCTGCCCGACAGCGGTACCGAGTTGATTCACCAACTGCTCGGCGGGGTCACCAACGACCTCGATCACCTCGACCAGCGCCCCTGCGCCCAGAGCCTGGCCCTGGCCGACTACCAGCGGGCCTTTGCTGCCTTGCCCGAGGCCAACCGGCGCGCGGTACTGGAGCGCTGGGGGCTGCCCGAGCAGGACCCGATGTTCCGTAATGGACGCATGATGGTTGCCGGCTTGCGTTACGGCCTGACCTTCGTCGGCATCCAGCCGGCGCGGGGCTACCAGGTGGACCACAGCGCGGTGTACCACGACCCGGACCTGGTGCCGCCCCACGGCTACCTGGCGTTTCACTTCTGGCTGCGCAACGGCTATGCCGCCGACGCGGTGATCCATGTGGGCAAGCATGGCAACCTGGAATGGCTGCCAGGCAAGGGCGTGGGCCTGTCCGCCGAGTGCTGGCCGGATGCGTTGCTCGGCCCGTTGCCCAACATCTACCCGTTCATCGTCAACGACCCGGGCGAGGGCGCCCAGGCCAAGCGCCGCACCCAGGCGGTGATCATCGACCACCTGATGCCGCCGCTGACCCGCGCCGAGACCTACGGCCCGCTGCGCCATCTGGAGCAACTGGCCGATGAATACTACGAGGCGCAGTTACTCGACCCTCGTCGTGCCCGCGAACTGCAGCGGGACATTCTCGAACTGGTCAAGACCCACCATATCGACCGCGAGCTGCAACTCGAAGGGCAGATGGAGGACGCGGCGGTGTGGCTGCCGCGACTGGACACCTACCTGTGCGATTTAAAGGAGTCGCAGATCCGCGATGGCCTGCACGTGTTCGGGCAGTCACCGCAGGGACGTTTGCGCAGCGATACGTTGCTGGCGTTGCTGCGGGTGGCGCGGGGCGATGGCAAGGGCGGTAACGCCAGCCTGATCCGTGTGCTGGCCAAGGCGTTGGCGCTGGGTTTCGACCCGCTGGACTGTGACCTGGGGCAGGCGTGGGGCGGGCCGCGCCCGGACCTGCTGGTGCAACTCGACGCCAGCCTCTGGCGAACCTGTGGCGATACCCGCGAGCGCCTGGAATTGCTGGCATTGTCACTGATCGAGCAGGCCCTGCTGGGCACTCTCGCGCTATCGGACGGGGTCGAATGGGACGCAGTGCGCGAAGTGCTGCACACGCTGGTCGAGCAGGTCGCCCCCGATCTGGATGCCTGCGGCGCTGCCGAAATCGATGGCCTGCTGGCGGCCCTGGCCGGGCGTTTCGTCCCCGCCGGACCCAGCGGCGCACCCAGCCGCGGGCGGCTGGACGTGCTGCCCACCGGGCGCAACTTCTATACCGTCGATGTGCGCAACCTGCCGACCGCCACGGCTTGGCGCCTGGGATTTGCCTCGGCCAACCTGATCCTCGAGCGGCACCTGCAGGACCATGGCGATCACCTGCGCCAGCTGGGCCTGTCGGTGTGGGGCACGGCGACCATGCGTACCGGCGGCGATGACATTGCCCAGGCCATGGCGTTGATGGGCGTACGCCCGGTGTGGGCCACTGGCAGCCAACGGGTCGATGACTTCGAGATCCTGCCGCTGAGCCTGCTCGACCGGCCACGTGTGGACGTGACGCTGCGGGTGTCAGGCTTCTTCCGCGATGCCTTCGGTAACCTGATCCGCCTGTTCGACGCCGCCGTGCAGGCGGTGGCGGCACTGGACGAGCCGGACGACCTGAACCCCCTGGCCGCACGGGTGCGCGCCGAGCGCGAAGCGCTGCTTGGTGCTGGCATCGAGCCCGAACAGGCGGCGCGACAGGCCGGCTGGCGGGTGTTCGGCGCCAAGCCCGGCGCCTATGGGGCCGGTGTGCAGAACGCCATCGACGGACGCCTGTGGCACAGCCGCGACGATCTGGCCGAGGTCTACCTCAACCACGGTGGCTACGCCTATGGCGCCGCCGACGAAGGCACCCCGGCCCGCGCCGCGTTCGCCCAGCGCCTGGCACAGGTGCAAGCGGTACTGCAGAACCAGGACAACCACGAGCACGACCTGCTCGATTCCAACGATTACTACCAATTCCAGGGCGGCATGCTGGCGGCCGCCGAAACCTTGGCCGGCGCCACGCGGGCCAGCTACCACGGCGACCACAGCCAGGCCGATCGGCCGAAGGTACGTACCCTCAAGGAAGAACTCAATCGGGTGATCCGTGCGCGGGCGCTCAACCCCAAGTGGATCGACGGCGCCAAGCGCCATGGCTATAAAGGGGCGTTCGAGCTGGCGGCCACGGTCGACAACCTGTTCGCCTTCGACGCCACCACCCACCTGATTGACGACCATCATTACCAAGGCCTGGCCGATGCCTATGTGCTCGACCCGGCCACCCGCGATTTCATGCGCGAGCACAACCCCGAAGCCCTGCGCGACCTCACCGAGCGCCTGTTGGAAGCCCAGCAGCGCGGGTTGTGGCAGGAACCGGGCGACTATCGTGAAAGCCTCGAGCAGCAGTTGCTCGCTGGCGAGGAAGACAGCTGAACATGAGTGAACCCGTGCAATTCCCCCTGGCCGCCGTGGTTGGCGCCGATGACCTCAAGTTGGCCCTGTGCCTGACAGCCATCGACCCAAAGATCGGCGGCGTGCTGATCGAAGGGCCGCGGGGCATGGCCAAGAGCACCCTGGCCCGGGGCCTGGCCGACCTGCTGGGCGACGGCCCGTTCGTGACCCTGCCACTGGGTGCCACCGAGGAACGTCTGGTCGGAACCCTCGACCTGGATGCCGCACTCGGCCAGGGCCAGGCGCGGTTTTCGCCAGGCGTACTGGCCCATGCCGATGGTGGGGTTTTGTACGTCGATGAAGTCAACCTGTTGCCCGATCCCCTGGTGGACCTGCTGCTGGATGTGGCCGCCAGCGGCACCAACCGCATCGAGCGCGACGGCATTTCCCATCGGCATGCCGCCCGTTTCGTGCTGATCGGCACCATGAACCCGGAGGAGGGTGAGCTGCGTCCGCAGTTGCTCGACCGGTTTGGCCTCAACGTGGCCCTGGAAGGTTTGCCAGCGCCGCAGGCGCGTCAGCAGATCATTCGGCGCCGGCTGGCCTTCGACAGCGATCCGCAGGCGTTCTGCGAACAGTGGGCCGAGCAGCAGGCGGCATTGCGCGAGCGCTGCCGCTCGGCACGCGAGCGCCTGATGTCGATTGCCCTGGATGACCTGGCCCTGGCCTGGATCACCGAGCGCTGCTTCGCCGCTGGCGTGGACGGCCTGCGCGCCGACCTGGTCTGGTTGCGCGCGGCGCGGGCCCACGCCGCCTGGCGGGGTAACTCGGTGATCGAGGAGGTGGATGTGCAGGCGGTTGCCGAGTTTGCCCTGCGCCATCGGCGCCGCACCGAGGCGCCGCCACCCCAGGCCACTTCGGCTGGCGGGCAGGCGAGTCCACAAGAGGCGCCGGGCGGTCAAGGCGACTGGGGGGCATTGCCTGCTCAGCCGGTGGCCACGGGTGCTCGGCGCGAGGTGCCGAACTGGGCAAAAAAGCCCTGAGCATCCGCTCGCGCCATGATCGGGTGGCGGATGCCAGGCCTCGCGTCGGTCATTTGACGGGGACTTCCCGGGGCCGCCCGCGCATCAGTGATAGCGGGCGCATCGCCTGGCTGGCGACCTTGCTCAAAGGGCGGCCACGCCAGCGACGCGACCTGTGCTGGCAACAGCGCCAGGCCCAGGCGCCGGAACTGTGGCTGGTGATCGTCGATGCGTCGGCGTCGACCCGACGCAATCAGGCGCTGGCCCAGGCCAAGGGACTGCTGACCGGGTTGTTCGATGAGGCCTATCGGCAACGTGCGCGTCTGGCCTTGCTCACGGCCAGTGGCAATCGGCCGCAATGGCAACGCCATGGACTGAAAGCCTCGGCGGCGTTGCAGCCCTGGTTGCAGGCCCTGGGGGCGGGCGGTGGGACACCATTGCCAGCGGCATTGGAGGAGGCGCGTCAGTGGCTGCTGGCGCGGGGCAAGCGGCTACCCCATGTAGTCCAGCGCTGCCTGGTGTTGACCGATGGTCGTCTGCAGCAGGGCCCTGCGTTGCAGCCGCTACCTTGCGTGACGTTGCTGGTGGATATGGAAACAGCGGCGGTGCGCGTGGGCCGGGCACGCCAACTTGCCGAACAACTGCAAGCCGACTATCGGCATATCGAGCAGTTCGCGGTGATCAAATAAAAATCTAACTGCGACAGGATGTCGCAATTGAAAAACGTATTCCCCGCCTATGGGGAAACTTGCACAAGTGCGTGGTGGCCACGCACTTGCAGCAGAGTGCTGTTCTTACTTCGGCATCGACCAAGGTTGCAGGTCGTAACCTTTGCCGGACAGTTCGGCGCGCACTTCCTCGATCAGGCTGGCCCATTGCGCGGGGTCGGAATAGACGCGCGAGGACACTTGTTTGCTGCCGATGCGGGTGCTGGTCCGGTCGATCACTGCCAGGCTCAGTTCACCAGTACCGTTGGGTGCATCCCAGGCTACGCACTGGAAGGGTTCGAAGGCGTGGTCGGCGATCAGCAGTGCTTCGTTGACACGGAGCGGGGCGTTCATGGTTCGGTCTCTCTCATGGTCCCAAACAGCGAAATAAGGTGCCGCGGTGTTATTCCACAAAAGTGTACAGCGCGGGGTTATTCGTACTGATGCTCCAGATCAGGGTTGAAGTCACATGGCCGTTGAAATTTTTTTATATCGGCGATTTTTTTCTTACCTGTCCGGCGCGCTTAAGACGGCAATTGAGTTGGAGAATTCCCGAAGGCGTGTGCGGGATCAGGGTGGGCTGACCAACGGTAGTGGGGGGCGTCAAGTTCATTGCTACTGTTAATTCGGGCGTCGCAACTGTCTGTTTACAGTTAAAAAACCATAATCTGGCGTCAAGGAAAGGTCATGCTCGATACCGCATCCCTCCGCCGCTTGCTGATCGTCGACCCCTGCGACGATTGCCACCGCCTTTTGCCAGGTTTGCGCAGTGTCGGCTGGGATGTGCGAAGTTGTACGCTCGAGGCGGCGATGGAGCAGTCCTGCGATGTCGGCCTGGTACGCCTGCAGGCCTCGCACCTGTTGCACCCCGAGGCGGTCAAGGACCTGATCAAGCGCAGCAATACCGAATGGATCGCCGTGCTCAGCGCCGAGGAATTGCGACTGCAGAATGTCGGTGATTTCGTTTGTGAATGGTTTTTCGACTTTCACACCCTTCCGTTCGATGTCTCGCGGGTACAGGTCACCCTGGGGCGCGCCTTTGGCATGGCGCGGTTGCGCGGCAAAGGCCCGGTGCGGGTGGATGAACCTGAACACGAACTGCTGGGCGAGAGCCGGCCGATCCGCGAACTGCGCAAGTTGCTGGGCAAGCTGGCACCGACCGAGTCGCCGGTGCTGATCCGTGGCGAAAGCGGCACGGGCAAGGAATTGGTGGCGCGTACCCTGCACCGGCAATCGCAGCGGCGCGACAAACCGTTCATCGCCATCAACTGCGGCGCTATCCCCGAACACCTGATCCAGTCCGAGCTGTTTGGCCACGAGAAAGGCGCGTTCACCGGGGCGCACCAGCGCAAGGTGGGGCGTATCGAGGCGGCCAATGGCGGCACCCTGTTTCTCGACGAGATCGGTGACCTGCCGTTGGAGTTGCAGGCCAACCTGCTGCGTTTTCTCCAGGAGAAGCACATCGAGCGGGTAGGGGGTAATCAGCCGATCGCCGTGGACGTCAGGGTTTTGGCGGCAACCCATGTGGACCTGGAGAAGGCCATCGCGCTGGCGCGCTTTCGCGAGGACCTGTACTACCGGCTCAATGTCTTGCAGGTGATGACCGCGCCGCTACGTGACCGGCATGGTGACCTGTCGATGCTGGCCAGTCATTTTTCCCAGTTCTACAGCGCCGAGACCGGTCGCCGTCCACGCTCGTTCAGCGACGGCGCCCTGGCGGCCATGGGACGCCACGATTGGCCGGGCAATGTCCGCGAGCTGGCCAACCGGGTGCGGCGCGGGCTGGTGCTGGCCGAGGGCCGGCAGATCGAGGCGCAGGACCTGGGCCTGCAGGAGCTGCAGGAGCAGGACCAGCCATTGGGCACGCTGGAGGACTACAAGCACCGGGCCGAGCGCCAGGCGTTGTGCGATGTGCTGAACCGGCACAGCGACAACCTGAGCATCGCGGCCAAGGTGCTGGGGGTATCGCGGCCGACGTTCTATCGGTTGTTGCACAAGCACCAGATTCGCTGACGCCAGGGGCTGCTTTGCAGCCCTCTTCGCGGCACAAGGCCGCTCCTACAGGGCGCGCGGCCCCGGGCGGGGGGGGGGGGGGCGGGGGGGG
>NZ_JAZDCT010000034.1:0-67568 GCF_036324045.1 Pseudomonas carassii
TTGCCGGTGTCGCCCTGGCTGAAGGCGCTGATCAGGCCGTGTACGTAGCGCATCGGGCGCTGGCCGCGCAGGATGGTGAACAGCGCGGGCTTGTCGAGCAGGTGGGCGAAGTCGACGTTGTCTTCGTAGCTGACTAGTTCGAGCACCAGCCTGAACGGGGTACTGAGGGCTTCGTCGAGGGTGAAGGAGACCACTTCGAACGGGTCCTGGCTGGCCAGGGGCTCGAAGCGGTAGATCAGGTCGGATTGATTAGGCATGGAAAGTCCCTGTCCGCCTTCTGACGGTGGCTGAAGCCCGGGCAGGCGTGCCTGCCCGGAACCCTGCGGTCGGGTCAGACGACGGGCGCGCGCCAGTCGTCGGAGCCCGCGGTGCCCGCGACGGTGTGATCCCAGGTGATCTTGCGGTAGGCCAGGGACACCTCGATCAACTGCGTGAAGTCGGCGTTCTCCTTGTCCTGGGCATGGGGCATGACGGTGTTGATGTCGACGATGGTGGCGTCGGTGAGCTCGGTGGTGAAGAAGTGCTCCTGCTTGCCCTCTACCGAGGTGCGGTACCAGTTGACCGTGACCTTGGGCAGCATTTCACCGGACGCCAGGGCGTTGTACATCAGCGGGGTCGCCTTGTTCAGCGCACTGGTGAAGATGAACGGCTTGTGTACCCGCTGCCCGGTCGGCTGGCCGCTTTGCGGGTCGGTGGGCACGGTCACCTTGTGCTTGATTTCCTGCACCAGGATCTCGTCTTCATGGCCTTCGACAAACACGTTGCCGACGGAGTCGGAGGTGAAGGCGCCTGCGGTGAGCAGGCCCTGGGTCTTGCCTTCGATCTTGATGTAAGCGGGTGTTGGCATGGCAGATATCTCCTGCATCCATGTGGGTAAGCACGCACACGGGAAGTGGCGTGGCCATCGGACTCGATGGGCTTTTCAACGGGGCGCAGGCCCCGAAAATCCATTGCTTCGGGCGCGCCGTTCACGGCTGCGGAAGGGTGTTCAGCGCCTCGATCACCTCGCGGGTGAGCAGGTCCAGGCGGTAGCGGTAGTAGCCGTACAGCCCGGCCAGGGCGATCGCCGAAACCACCAGTGGGCTCCACCAGGGCCATTCGCGGCGCAGGCGCACGTCTCGCGGGGCGACGTTGGCCAGCGGGTCGCCGAAGAGGTCCGGGGGCGGGCCACGCAGTTCGAGGATGATTTCGCGCAGTTTGAGAATGAGGGCCTGCAGCGCCTCGTCGCCCTTGGGGTCGATGCCGTACTTGCCGCGCAGGCCCAGGCCCAGGCACAGGTAGATGAACTCCAGGACGTCCTGGTAGCGCTTGGGCTCCTGCATCATGCGCGACAGCACGGTGAAGATTTTCTCGCCGCCCCAGGTCTCGTGGTGGAAGACGCTGAGCAGGGGTTTCTGGCTCCACAGCGAGCTCTTGCCCCATGGCGTGGACATCACGGCCTCGTCGATATACAGGCACAGCGCGTAGGAGTGGGCCTGCAGCTGGGCCGGCTCGTAGTCGTACCGGCGCATCTCTTCGACGATGGCGTTGACCTGGTTGTAGACGGCGTTGTAGAGAAACGGGATATCCCGGTGGCTTTCCTGCTTGCGCAGACGCATCACCAGGCCGAACAGGGGCATCGCCGCATCGATCATCTGGTTGCTGAAGGCTCCACGGAGCTGGAAGTCCGGATCGGGTACGTAGTCCGGGTGGTCCATCTCGCTGGCGGGGGCCGGTATGGATTGCTGTACCTGGCCCCTATCGGAGAGCTTGGTTCGCATGTTGTCGCCTGATACAAGTTGCCGGTTGTTCGCAGCTTGGGTCATTTCATTCGCTCCGTATCGCCCAGAACTGCAACTGGAGCCCCGGGAACTCCCCCGCGACATGCAGGCCAAAGCCGTTGCTGTCCTTCATCGCGGCCCAGTTCGGGCTGCGCCGGTCGAGCTCGAAGTAGCTGAAGCCGGCATGGAACGGCAGCTCCCGCGGCGCCACGGGCATCGGTCGCAGCGCAATGCCGGGCAGTTGCAGTGGCACCAGGTCAGCCAGTGCCTCGAGGGAGGTGATCTTGGTTTTCTGCAGGAACGACTGCTGGAACGTCTCGGCGGGCAGGTCGGCATGCACCGCGAGGATGAACGTTGCCTCGTCGATCAGGCGGCGATCGTCCAGGGTCACGGTCAGCACGCCGAATGGCTGCTCCACCAATGGCAGGGAAACGGCCCGCGGTTGCCGGACGATGCTCAGGGTGCGGCGCAGTGCATCCTCCAGCGGCTTGAACGACTGGCGCAGGGCGTTGTGCCGGTAGGCTGGCGGCTCCGGCGGCAGGCGCTCGTCGTCGGTGAAGGTCAGCAGCTCGCCGCACGCCTGGCTCAGGCTCAGGTACAGCTGCTCAGGGTGGGTATGGGGCTGACGGGCCAGGTGCTGGAAGCACGGCCACCAACGGTTCATGGCTTGCAGCAGATTGAAGTCGCGGATATCGGCCACCCCCGACTGGCCGGGCGAGCCGATACGCGCCGCGAGGTTGCGCGCGCGCTCGCGCAAGGTGTTGCTGACTTCGTCGAGAAAGCGCTTGAGTGCCGGGGCCGCCTGAATAGAGACACAGGTGGGGTAGAAATCGTCGTCCAGCAGCAGGCTGCCGTCGGGCCGGCGCTCGAGGATCCAGGCAAGGGGCAGCCGGGAGTAAGCGCTATTGTCCTCGGTCTCGCGCATGAGTTGAAGATTGGGGACCGCCAGGTCCACCTGCACCAGGTCGCCGTCGGCGCTGTGGGTGTCCTTGATCTCCAGGGGCTGGGCGCCGTAGCGGTAGTTGCCGCCGCTCTCGGGCCAGCTGACTTCGCGTCCCCCTTCGGTGCGCAAAGGCAGGCACAGGGACACCTCGTTGCGTTGCGTGCCGTCGTCGGTGATTTCCAGGGCGGGCGGCGGCGGCAGGTCGCCGGGAATGTCGAATACCGTGCCGTCCGGCATGATGCCGCGGGCCCGGGTGATGGCCACCTTGCCAAGGCTCAGGTACTCCTGGTTCAGCTGCAGTTCGCTGAAACCGTAGAACGCCGCATTCAGGCTGCTGATGCGCTGCTGGACCGCGGCGTCGCTGGCCCTGGCCTGTTGCTGGAAATGCTGTGGCTTGACGAACATGCCTTCGGGCCAGAGAACTGGATTGCGTGAGCTCATGGGCGCTCCAAATAATGGGGGAGGGTGGAGACCTGCAGGCGGGGCATCAGCTTTCCTCCTGCAGCAGGATCTGCGTGCCATCGAGGGTCACGGCGAGCACGACCTGGCGGCCGCGTGGCGCGATGCGTATCACTTGCCGCCAGTCGGCGTTGGTGATGTCGTTGAACTTGGCGATCACGGCGATGAAGCGCGTGTCGGCGGCGATGGGCTCGAAGCGCACGAACTTGAACTGCCCCGGTGCCAGCAGGTAGTCGTCGTCGCGGATGTAGGTGCTGCGCAGGGCCTTGGCGAGGTCCTGGTCGAGTTGCGCATACAGGCTGTTGCGCAGCAGCGAGTCGTCACGCAGTTGCAGGATCTTGATCGCGACGGGCGTGGCGATCGCAGGCGTCGCTTTCTGGCTGGGGGCGGCCACGTCGAACCGGACGTCCTTGGCGTCATAGCTGCCTGGGCCTTCATGCTCCGTGGGTGAATGGGCCGGTGCCTGTTCGTCATTCGGCTCTACGGGGGACATGGCTGGAAACAGCGCTTGAAGATGCTCCAGCAGACCGGCGACCTGCTCAGTCAACGCAAGCGGATCGCCTGCACGGAGGCTGACCGCATAAGGCGTGGGCTCCAGCGCTTCACCGGGTACCTTCGCATCGAGGCTGTGGGGGTTGGTGTTGATGGTTGGGCTGGCGTGCAGGCTGAAGGCGACCTCGGTGGGCTGGTCCGACAGCGCGCCCACCGGGATGGAAGGGTCCATCACCACCTGGCCGATCTTGCCGAGGGCCGTGCAGCCTGTGGCCGACCCGAGGGCAAGCAGAAGCGTGGCCACCCTCAGTGGATGAGGCGTCATGGCTTCCCTCCGGCGATGAGTCGCTGCAGGGCGCTTGCCCCAGGCTGGGCCGGTTGCTGCGGTGCAGTCAGTGCGGCCAGGGGATTCGGGGCCTGCAGTCGATCGAACAGCGTGCAGATATCGACCGGGAGACTCGCTGTACGGGGCACGGGATGCCAGGGGTTGGCCAACGAGCTGTCCAGCAGCGCTTCGAGCGCCTGCCGGCCAGGCTTGAGCAGTTCATCCAGGTTGCCGCGGATAAAGCTTTGATCGCTTGGCCCGGCTTGATAGCGGGCGTGCAGCTGATAGGGGCCGACCTGCAGGCAGTCGCCTTCGCCCACGCGCACTGGCACGCCGGGGCCGGGAGGCAGCGGGCTGTCGTTGAGCAGGGTCTGGCCACAGAGGTCGATCACGCAGAAGCCGCCTTCCAGCCAGCGGATCGCACAATGAGCGGGGTGAATCCGCCGCTCGCGATCCAGCAGCAGCCAGTCGGCCTTGTGGCTGCCGATGATGCCGCCATCGCGATCGAACAGATGGCCCGCGACGACGCCGTGGTGCAGGCAATCAAGATTGTCGATGCTGAGGGCGAGTCTGGTCATGCGCGCCCCCGTATCCGCACGACCGGGCTGACTTCACCCTTGCGGTCTTCGATGAAGCTGGTCCAGCCCAGGTGCGCGCCCTGCTCGTGGTGCAGGCGGAACGGTGGCAGTTCACGGGGCTTCAGGCGCAGCTCGAGGTCATAGGCCAGGCCGTCGCGGAGCAGGAAGTCGATCAGTGCACGCAGTCGCTCGAATTCGACGCCGCCGGGCAGCAGGCTGCGCAGGCGTGCCAGGTCGAGGTCGCCGATCAGCAAGGTGAACTTGCTGCTGCGGGTTCGCGTGCGGTCGCCGAGCATGAAGCTCTTGCCCAGTTGCCCGTTGCAGCGGCCCAGGCGCACCACCTGGCGGTGTGAAATGGTCACCGTGCGGGTATCGAACTCGCGGATCTGCACTGACGGCAGATCGAAGCAGTGGGCAATGATCCCGGCGACCACACCGGGTGCCCGGCTGCGGCTGGCAATGACGCCGACGAAACTCAGCAGGCGGCTCCAGGGCAGCGGCGTGTCGCCACGCAGGCGCTCGTCGCCGAGACCGATCAGGGCGAAGGCGTAGCGCGAGAAGTCATCGCTTGCCCCGGTCTGGAAGCGCACGTAGTAGCGGTATTTGCGCCAGATGCGGTGCAGCAGGCTGAGCAGGCAGTGGTTGAAGAAATCGAACAGCGCGGGGCGCGCGCCAATGCCCTGGGCGTATTCGTAGGCCAGTTCGTCGAGGTAGTAGCTGGGCAGGGGCGAGTCGGTGCCGTGCAGCCCCAGGAAAGTGGTGCGCACGCGATAGCGCGACGGCGCTTCGGCGATCCGCTCGGCGGCCAGCACGTCGGCCACCGGAAAACTCAGCCGCGGGTCGCTGGCAAGGTGCACGCGCTGGCGTGTGGCGGTGTTTGGCCAGCGCGGCTCGAGGTTGTCACCGTGCAAGCCATGCAGCCGCTCCAGCAGTTGGAAGAAGCTGTGCCGGTGGGCCTCGGCGAGCAGCGTTTCGGCTAGATCAGCGGTTGTCTGCCGGTCAGCAGTGGCCATGTGTAGTGCTCGTTGTTGGTGGTATTGATCACTTCCAGCTGGTGGAAGGAGTTGGTGCTCGCGTAGAGGGCGAAGAAGTGGGACAGCACGCAGCCGAACAGGTACAGGTCGCCTTCGCAGAGGAAGGCCTGCTGGTCGAGCCGCAGGCGGGTACGCAGGCCGCGAATGGGCAGGCCCTTGATCAACCAGTCCAGTGGTTCGGTGTGCGCCTCGCCGATGCCGTCCAGGCGTTTGCGCGTGGCCCTGGCCTGCTGGATGTCGTGCAGGGCGGCGAAATCGTAGGCGCCGATCACCGCCTTGAGCGGGGCGGCCGAGAGCAGCGACAGGTAGTTGAGCGAGAGGTTGGAGATGAGAGTCCACTGCAACTGGCCATCCAGCACCGGACGGTACGGGCGGGTCGGCAGGCAGATGTTGCGGTAGCGGATCAACGGCGCGGTGGCCTGGTTGATGACATCGATATCGCCCAGGCCCAGCGCCATCGGCAGGTCCCGATTGGTGCAGGTCAGCTCGATCGAGGCGGTTTCCATGTGACCGATGAACTGGCTTTCGTCGCCCCGCACGAAGGCGATCTGGTGATCCAGCCCGTCACCGAGCAGCGATTGCTCGACCCGGCAGCGGTAGTACAGCGCGGTGCGTCCCTGCACATGCTCGATCTCGTGGGCGAACGACTCGAAAGGCTGGAATACCCGCAGTTGCTCGCCAGGGCTGCCATCGGCGCTGGTCCGGGTGCTGATCACCCGGTCGACGCTGAAGATCTCGTGGCTGTCGCGGCGCAGGCCATGGGGTACCAGGCGATGCTGGTCAGCCGTTCCGGACAGGTCGATGGGCTCGGCGCCGTGCTCGAACAGATTGACGGCAGGGGCGCAGAACAGCCTGAAGTCATCGGGGCCGATCCGCGTCGAGCCCGGCAGTGGGCGCGCGAGGTGGAACTCGATGCGGATCGTGGAGCTGGCGTGCGCCGGCCAGACCCTGTCCAGGCCGGTCAGGCTGAAGAAGTGAAAGCGTTGCGGGAAGACCAGGTACTCCTGGAGGATCCGGTAGCCATCGAACACATTGCGAGGGTAGGGGAGCAACGCCTCGTCGGGGCCGAAGCCGGAGAAGCTCAGGTTGTTGGCCGGCAGGCGACGCACCTGGCCGTCGATGGTCACGTTGATGTGCTCGAGGTATTGCGCCAGCCACAGGTAAAGGGTCTGGGCGTTGCTGCGCTCGCCACCGAGGTGGAACTCCAGGCTGTCGCAGCCCAGTGTGTTCAGCGGGCGTTGCACCTGGGTCTCGAGCTGGAGGTGAATGACCGAGCTGTCGGGCGTCAGGGTCGCGCTCACCTCACCGAGCGTGAAGGGATAGAGCTTCACCTCGGTGCAGGTGCGGAACTCGCAATCCACGCCTTCGACCGGCCGGGAAAACAGGCGAGAGCCTCTGGGAACGATCTGGGCCTGGCTGAGCGAAGCGTCCAGGGGCGAGAACTGAATGATCGTCGCGCTGGGCAGGGGACGCAGGTAATTCGGCCACAGCAGCTGCAGCATACCATGGGTCAGTTCCGGCACTTCGTCCTCGAGTTTCAGGCGCAGCTTGGCGGTCAGGAAAGCGAGGCCTTCCAGCAGGCGCTCGACGCCGGGATCGCCACTGTCCTTGCCCAGATAGCGGCTGAGCTGGGGGTTGTCCCGCGCAAAGTCCGCCCCCAGTTCGCGCAGGTAGCGCAATTCTTCGCCGAAGCGGTCCTTCAACGACATGGCCTACCTCACCTGGGTGTTGCGGTTGTGGCCGTTGACCAGCAGTTCGATCTGCAGCTGATCGGCGTGGTTTTCCACCCGCACCTGGCAATCCAGGCGAAAGTGCAGTTCCAGCGGGTTGTCCGCGTCCGGCTGCCCCTGCAGGTTCAGCACTTGGATCCTCGGCTCGTAGCGCCGGATCGTGCGCTGGATGTCCGAGCTCACCTGGCGCAGCAGGTCGCCGTTGCCCTGGTCATGGCCGTTGAAGTCGCGCAAGCCGAGGTCGGGGCAGCTCTGCGAGCAGCCCCGACGGGCGTTGAGCAGCGTCTCGAGGTGGCGTTTGATCCGCTCGACGGTGCGCCCGGTGCTTTCTCGGCGGCCAGCGGGAGCGTCGCTGGCCAGGCGGTCGAAGAGGCTGCTCATTGGGTGTCGAGCCGGCCGACCAGGGAGATCTCGAAGTTCGCCCCCATGTACTTGAAGTGCGGGCGCACCGCGAGCGAGACCTGGTACCAGCCCGGATCGCCCGCGACGTCGGTGACTTCGATCTGCGCGGCACGCAGGGGGCGGCGACTGCGGATGTCGGCCGAGGGGTTTTCCTGGTCGGCGATGTACTGCTTGAGCCAGCGGTTGAGCTCGCCCTCGAGGTCGTTGCGCTCCTTCCAGCTGCCGATCTGCTCGCGTTGCAGCACCTTGATGTAGTGGGCGAGCCGGTTGACGATGAACAGATAGGGCAGCTGGGTGCCGAGCTTGTAGTTGGTCTGTGCCTGCAAGCCTTCGGAAGTCTTGGGGAACTGCTTGGGTTTCTGCACCGAGTTGGCCGAGAAGAACGCGGCGTTGTCGCTGTCCTTGCGCATGGTCAGGGCGATGAAACCCTCTTCGGCCAGCTCGAACTCCTTGCGATCGGAGACCAGCACCTCGGTCGGGATCTTTGCCTGCAACTGCCCGAGGGCCTCGTACAGGTGCACCGGCAGGTCGTCCACGGCGCCACCGGATTGTGGGCCGATGATGTTCGGGCACCAGCGATAACGGGCAAAGCTGTCGTTGATGCAGCTGGCCATCAGGAAGGCGGCGTTGCCCCACAGGTAGTTCTGGTGTCGAGCGTCGATGTTTTCGTCGTAGCTGAAGCTGCTGATGGGGTGTTCCTGGCGGTCATAGACCGAGCGCAGCATGAAGCGCGGCAGCACCAGGCCGATATGGCGGGCATCTTCACTGTCGCGCAACGACCGCCACTTGGCGAAGCGTGGTCCTTCGAAGATGTCCTTGACCTCCTTGAGGTCGGGCAGGTCCTCGAAGCTGCTGAGGTTGAAAAACTCGGGAGCGGGAGCGGTGATGAAGGGGGCATGGGACATCGCGCCCACGGAGGCGACATAGCTCAGCAGCTTGATATCAGGCGAAGAAGGGCCGAAGTTGTAGTTGCCGATCATGGCCGCCACGGGCTCACCGCCAAACTGGCCGTAACCGGCGGTGTAGACATGTTTGTAAAGCCCGCTGCAAGTGATGTCCGCGGCATTGTCGAAGTCATCGAGCAAGTCGCTCTTGCTGACATGCAGGACTTCCAGCTTGATGTTCTCGCGAAAGTCGGTACGGTCGACCAGAAGTTTAAGTCCGCGCCACGCGGACTCCAGCGCCTGGAATTCGGATTGATGAAGAATGGCATCCATTTGTTTGCCCAGAAGTCGGTCGACTTCGGCAATCATCTGGTCGACCCGGTGCTTGTTGACCAACTGGTCCGGGGTATCGTCCTTGAGCATTTCCGATATGAATGCAGCCACGCCTTGCCTGGCAATCTGGTATCCCTCCTGGCTGGGTACCAGCATGGTTTCGACCATGATCTGGTCGAGCAGTGTCGAATTGCCGATGGTTTCAGCCGTGGTATCGGCAGTGACTGTGGTGTTGTTGGTGGTGGACATTCGAGACGCTCCGTTGTCTATGTCATATGCCATCTGTCAGAAGTGCGTTTTCATTCCGCTGGCGGGGCTTCGAGTACCAGGTCCAGCTCCTGCGCGAGTTGCTTGCGTGCCTGCTGGTCCGTCAGCAGGTGCTGCAGGTGCCGGCGAAATGCCGGGACATTGCCCAGCGGGCCTTTCAGGGCGACCAGGGCCTCGCGCAGCGCCAGCAGCTTGTTCAGCTCCGGCACCTGGCGGGCGATCTGGTCGGGGCCGAAGTCGTTGATCGTCCTGAACTGCAGTTCGACCGCCAGCTCGGCGTCGGCGACAGGGTTGAGTGCCGAAGGGACCGAGAGGCTCAGCTTGACGTCGGCGTCCTTGAGCACGCTGTCGAAGCTGTGCTTGTCGATGCGCATGGGCGTGCGGTCCTCCAGGTTGCGGTTGTCGACCAGGCCGAAGTCACCCAGCACCAGCATCTTGTGGGGCAGTTCAACCTCGGCCTGTTGATCCCCCGTGGCGGGAACATATTTGATGTTGATGCGCTCTTTGGGCGTAACGGAACTTGAGTTTCTGGACATTATATAAGTTTATTCCTGATGCTGAGGTTTGTGGGATGTTGTGCTTGTGGGAAGTTTTTTAGAATTTTGTAGGAGGGGTCCTACATATTTATTTTTTTATATACGCGTTAATGCTTCGGTGCTGTAAATTGCATTTAGACGATGCTGAAATGAAGTAGTCAAAGTCGAGTCTAAAAATGTAAGAAAATATTTGATTGTTTGTGGTGGTGAGGTTGTTTTAGGCTTGCGTCAAGTCTGTTTTTTTAGCGATGGCTAATTGGCCTTTTTCTATTGCTTCGCATGTTTCCAATAAGAAGTTACATCGAGCCGTGAGGTCTAATTCTGGTGTGCAATCCATATAGTTGCGTGCTTGGTCTGGCATTGTTCGCATTGCTGGAACCGACCTTTGCAGCCCCTGTGCGGGACTGCACGGGGATTGTTTCCAATGTCGAGCGCCTGGCGTGTTTCGACGAGGCGGCGGGAACGCCGGCGCGTGTGCCGGCGATCGGCAGGGGATGGTCGGCCCCGGAGCTCGATGCCCCGAGCGTGGCCCGAGTGATGGCCAACGAGGTCCGACGAGCGCCCGACAATCTGGCATTCATCCTGGGGTCCGAGGACGACAAGCGGACAGGGCGGCGGCAGGTGGTGATCTCCGCACCAGCTATCGCGACCTCCGAGCCGCGCCCCTATCTTGCCGTCAGCTGTGTACAGAACATCTCCAGGCTGCAGTTGCTCACCGCCGAACCCGTCCAGGGAAACCGGGTGACCCTGCAACTGCGCACGGAGCACCGGTCGACCCGCTCGCTTGCCTGGCAGGTGCTGGAAAACGGCCAGGTGCTGGATGCCGGTCGCGGTTTGCCCGCCATCGAGCAGATCAAGGTACTGCAGGGGGCCCAGCGCATCCTTGTGGTCAGTGATCATCCGGCCCTCGATGGCTTGCGTTTCGACGCGCAGGGATTAGACCCGTTGATCGACCAGGCGCGCACAGCATGTCGCTGGTAGCACCGGTGTCGACCGAGGAGGTCGCCAGGTTGCTGGCGCCCGTCGACCCGCTTGCGCCAGCGGGTTATTTCGATATCGAGGACGAAACCTACCAGGCGATCGATCAGGAGATGGTCAAGCTGGGAGGGCTGCATGAAGCCGCCATCGATTGGCCCTACATCGAGGAAGCCTCTCGCCAGTACCTGAGCGGCCAGTGCAAGCACTTGCGCATCGTCGGGCACCTCAGTGTCGCCTGGCTGCGCACGGGATGCTGGGAGCGCTGGTGTTGCACGCTGGCGCTGCTGGCAGGCATGGTCGAGCACTATTGGGAAAGCGCCCATCCCAAGCCAGGCCCCAAGGGCTTCCTGGGCAAGCGCAAGCTGGTCGGGCTGCTGCTCGGGCGCCTGTCGGCGGCGCTGCCCGGGCTGGATCGCTTCAGTTACACTCCGGCCTGCAAGCAGGCTGCCCAGCAGGCATTGGCCTGCCTGCAACAGCAGGCGCCCCTGGCGCAGCTCGATCCTGCCGCGCTGAGCGAACTGGAGCGTGCACTGCTCAAGCAGGCCGAGCAGGCGATGGGGACGGCGCAAACCACTCGCAAGGAATCTTCACCACCGCAGACGCCTGTCGCACCGCTGACTGATGTGTTTCGACCTGCCAGCACCAGTATTTCCCTGGGTAATGAACGTGAGACTCGCCGTGCGGTACTGGGTATGGCCGAGTTCATCAACCAGCAGGATATCTACGATCCGACGGGCTACCAGCTGAGGCGCTTCGGCCTGTGGGCGCATATCCAGACGCTGCCCTCCACGCGTCAGGGGCTTCGCACCGAGTTGATGGCGGTGCCTGCCGACATTGTCGGCGGGTACGAGGACGCGCTGACTGCTTCGGCGCTCGACCCGACCCTGTTGATGAAAGTCGAGCGAAGTGTCGCGGCCGCTCCTTACTGGATTCGCGGCAGCTATCTGGCGGCGGGCATCGCCACGCGCTTGGCAATGAATGAAGTGGCCGAGGCCATTCGATGTGCCACCGCCAGGTTCGTACGGCGCCTGCCGGTGCTTGAGCAATTGTGCTTCAGCGATGGCACCGCGTTTGTCGATGACCAGTGCCTGGCCTGGCTCAGGGGCAGTCAGGCAACGCTGGCAGGGGATGGCGCCACTCAGGCGTTCATCGGCCTGCGCGAGGAGCTGGCCAGCCAGCTCGAGGTCGAGGGCGTGGAACCGGTGCTGTTGAAGCTGCAAGGGCTGCAAGCGGACTACCGGTCACCACGTGAGCGTTGCCACAGCACGGTGATCGCCGCCGACCTGCTGGCCTTACGGGGCGTGTCCTGGCTCGCCCAGGAGCTGTGCGCGAATGTCGCCCGCACCATGCGTGGCATGACTGCCGAGGCGTGGGAGCCCGAGGTCTACCAGCAGTTGCAGCAGTTCGCCGCGACATCAGGATTGAACGATCGGAACAGGGAGTCTTGAACCGCCATGAGCAAACTCTGGGCGCTTTTCAAACGTTGGGGCCTGCCGCTGGCGTCCCGAATCAATCTGGCCATGCCACTGTTGCTGGGACTGGGTGCGGTGTTGCTGCTGGTACTGATCTGGTGGCTAGGGCCGCAATGGCAGTGGCACGGGCAGCAGCCGTTGGCCAGCCTGGCGCATCGCAGCGTTGCCACGCTGCTGCTGGTGTTGTTGCCGTTGCTGATCTGGCTGTTCGTGCTGCGTGCGCGCTTTCAACGGCTGCAGGCCGAACGCCAGCGGGATATCGAGGCGAGCGCCGACCCGATATTGCCTGTGCTCCTGGCTCAGCAGCGCGCCCTCGATGCAGGGCTGGCAAGCTACCTGGAGCATGCCGGCGGGTATGGTGCGTTGTATCGGTTGCCCTGGTATCTGCTGCTGGGTGACGAGGGCGCGGGCAAGACCAGCCTGATGGAGCGCTCGGACCAGCGCTTTTCCCTGACGCGGATCGGCAAGGTCCAGGCACACGGGCGTCAGGACGAGGCGTTGGCCTATCCCGTGGATTGGTGGATCAGCGACGATGCGGTGGTCATCGACCCGCCGGGGGCGCTCATGACTCGGCAGGCCCCGGATGGCAACCTGCCCGAAACGCTCGACAAGGCCAGGCCGGCACTGCCGGCTGGCACCCAGGCGCGGTTATGGATGCACCTGCTGGGTTGGCTGGCCCGCACGCGCAGTCGCAACGCCCTCAATGGCGTCGTGCTGGTCGTCGATCTTGCCGCGTTGCAGTTGGCCACGCCGCAGCAGCGCATGGCCTTGGCACAGGTGTTGCGGGCTCGCCTGCATGAAGTGAGCAACCAATTGGGCGCGCGTTTGCCTGTGTATGTGGTGCTGAGCAAGTTCGATTTGCTGGATGGGTTCGAGCAGTTGTTTGCGCGCCTGACGCAAGCCGAGCGTGAGCGGTTGCTCGGGTTCACCTTCAGGCTGGATGCTGTCAGCGCCTTCGATGCCTGGCTGGATGAGCTGACCGAGCAATACGACTGGCTGGTGAGGCGGACCGAGGAGCAGGTGCTCAACGACCTGGGTGTGCTGGGCAAGACCGACCTGCGTGAACGGCTGGTGTCATTGCAGGGCCAGTTGCTTGGCCTGCGTCCGATACTGCTGGCGTTCCTGCGCGAGATGTTGGTGAGTGATCGCTTCACCACGCCGGCACTGGTGCGGGGCCTGTACCTGTCCTCGATGCTTCAGCAGGGCCAGGTGCTCAACGCCTTCCAACGCAATGTCGCCCATCCCTTCAAGGCCGATGCGCCGGTCAGCGAGGGCAAGCCCCAGGGCCGGCAACAGGCGTATTTTGCCCAACGCCTGTTCCAGCTGGTGGTGTATCCGGAGGCCGGGCTGGCCGGCGACAACATCAGGGTGGCGCTTGGCAAGCGACGCCTGCTGTGGGTCGGCTCGGGGGTCGGGGCATTGGCGCTGGTCGTCATGGGCAGTGCCTGGCAGCGTTACTTCGAGGCCAACAGCGACAAGGTGGCCAGCGTCCTGGACATGAGTCGGGCATTTGGCAGCCATGAACTGGATCAGCGGCTGGACCCTACCGGGCGCAACTTGCTGGCGCCACTGGAGCAAATTCGCGAGGCAGTGGCCGTGTTCGGCGACTATCGATCGGCCTGGCCGGTGGTGGCGGACCTGGGGCTCTACCAGGGGCGCCTGCTGGGGCCGCGGGTCGATGGGGCCTACCTGAGCCTGTTGTCCAGGCGCTTCCTGCCGGCCGTCGCCAGCGGAGTGATCGATGCCATGGATGCCGCGCCTGCGGGCAGCGAGCAGCAGATGGCCGCGCTCAGGGTGTACCGGATGATCGAGGACCGCCACAACCGGCGGCCGGAATGGGTCGAGCAGTGGATGGCCCGGCAATGGCAGGCGGCCTTCCCTGGCCAGGGACAACTGCAGCAAGCCCTCATGCGTCACCTGCAATACGCCCTGGCCTATGCCGATACCGAGCTGCCACAGTTCCGCCAGCGGCTTGACCAGGCCCAGCAAGGCCTGCGTGAGGTGCCACTGGCGCAGCGGGTGTATGTCAGCCTGAAGCAGCAGGCCCAGGAGCAGTTGCACAATGGCCTGGACCTGCGCCACGAGGTCGGGCCTGCCTTCGATTCGGTGTTCCAGCTCCGGTCCGGCGACGCCCAGGTGCCCGTTGACCTGTTCCTGGCGCCCATGCTGACGGCCAAGGGCTTCAGCGAGTACTTCATGCCCCGTAGCGCGCAGGTCACCGACCTGGCAATGGTCGATCAGTGGGCGCTGGGCGAGCGTCGCCAACTGGATTATTCACCGGCTGATCGCGAAGTACTGATCGAGGGGATCCGCAATCTCTACAGCGCGGACTATATCGACAGCTGGCGGCGAGCCCTGAATGCACTGGCGATTGCTCATTTCCGCGACCTGGATCATGGGGTCTCGGTGCTGGGGCAGTTGACAGGTCCGGCAGAGCCCTTGCGTCGACTGCTGGAGAGCGTGCGCGCCAATACGGCGATGTCCACGCTGGCGGACAACGCAGAGGCCCCGAATCTGGCGGGGCCGGCTGTCGACCAGCATCTGGTCGGTATTCGCCGGGCCTTCTCGGGCTTGAACAACATGCTGCAGGCCAAAGGGGAGAGGCCCAGCTATTACGATGAAACCTTGAGCGCGATTGCCGCCGTCCACGACCAGGCGAGAGGGGTCCAGGACAGCCCCGACAGGGGCAAGGCGGCTCTGCAGGCGGTGCTGCATCGTTTTTCGATGAGCGGCGCGGACCCGATTGCCACCTTGCAGCGGGTTGCGACAGGGCTGCCAGAGCCGGTCGGCCAGCAGGTGAGGGCCGTCGCGGACCAGACGGCGCAAGTGCTGGTCGTCGAGGCGCTGCGTGAGCTCGAGCGGCGCTGGGATGCCGACGTCTATAGCTTCTTCCAGCAGCGGCTGGCAGGACGATATCCCTTTGTGGTCGGGGGGGCTGATGCCGCCCTCGATGATTTCGAGGCGTTCTTCGGTCCCAAGGGGCGTCTGCAGCAGTTCCAGGACCGGTACCTGAACGCATTCATCAAGGACAACCTCGACGCGCTGCACGCCGATAACCAGGAGGGCTACCTGATCCGCAACGAAGTCATCGAGCAACTCGCCCTGGCAGACCGCATCCGCGAAACCTTCTTCGACCCGCGCGGCAACCTCGGCGTGCAGTTCAGCATCGAGCCCCTGGGTCTGAGCGCCAACCAGCGCACCAGCCTGCTGGACCTCGATGGTCAACTGGTCTCCTACACCCATGGGCCCAGCCAGATCACCGGGGTGATCTGGCCCAACACGCTTGGCCAGCAGGTACGCAGCAACCTCACCCTGCTCAGGCTCAATGGCAACAGCAGCAGCCTGGAATACCGGGGCCCCTGGTCGATGTTCCGTCTGCTCAGCCGTGGCGCCTTGAATGGCCGTAGCGCAACCGCGGTGGACCTGAGCTTCAAGACCGGTGACGGCGTGATGCGCTATCGGCTCAGTTCAGAGAAAGCCTTCAACCCGATTACCCAGCAGCCGTTCAAGGGCTTCAAGCTGCCGCGCACCTTGCTGCAGCAACCCGCCGCAGATGCACCGCAGGCCATATGACCAAAGGTTGATAGTTCACAAGAAACGGAGAGTTTCCCGGCACTACGTGACCCGATAGTACCTCGCGCACCCTGCACCCAACTTCAGGACGAGGTACTCATCATGCAACTGGCAGGCAAAGTGGCAATCATCACCGGCGCCAGCTCCGGTATCGGCCGAGCCGCGGCGACATTGTTCGCCCGGCACGGCGCCAACCTTGTGCTCACGGCCCGGCGCCAGGGCGAGCTCGAGCAGCTGACGGCGGACATCGCGGCGGCCGGGCAAGGCCGGGCTGTGGCCGTGGCCGGTGACATCACCGATGCGGCGTTGGTCAGGGAGCTGGTGGACGTGGCGGTGGCGCGCTTCGGTGGCCTGGACATCGCCTTCAACAATGCCGGTACCCTCGGTGAACTGGCCGCTGTCCCCGAGCTGTCCCTGGAGGGCTGGCAACACACCCTGCACACCAACCTCACCAGCGCCTTCCTCTGCGCCCAGGCGCAGATTCCAGCGCTGCTGGCCCGTGGCGGCGGCTCGCTGATTTTCACCTCGACCTTCGTCGGCCACGCGGTGGGCATGCCGGGCATGGCTGCCTATGCGGCCAGCAAGGCGGGCCTGGTCGGCCTGGTCCAGGTCATCGCGGCGGAGCAGGGGGCCCAGGGTATACGCGCCAATGCGTTGCTGCCGGGCGGTACCGACACTCCGATGGGCCGCAGTGTGATGAGCAGCCCCGAGGCCCAGGCCCATGTTGAAGGGTTGCACGCCCTCAAACGCCTGGCCAGGCCGGAGGAAATCGCCGAGGCGGCACTGTTCCTGGCCTCGGACGCATCAAGTTTCATGACCGGGTCGGCGATGGTGGTGGATGGCGGGGTATCGGTGGTGCGCGGCTGAGGCGGGCGGTGGCACGCCATGCCTGGGTATCACGTCACCGCAGCGATCAGGTCGATTTCCACGGGGGCATTCTTCGGCAGCCTGAGCACGCCGACCGAAGTTCGTGTATGAGCGCCGGCTTCGCCAAACACACTGTACAGGACCTGCGAAGCAGCGTTGGCCACCTCGCTCTGCCGGGTGAACGCTTCGGCCGACTGCACGAACACGGTCATGCGCAGGATGGCGCGGATGTTATCCAGCGAGCCAACCTGTTCACGCACCAATGCCAGGCAGCGCAGGGCGCTGACCATGGCTGCGGTGCGTGCATCCTTCAGGCTGACTTCGCTCCCCACCCGACCGGGGTGGATCACCTCTTCGTCAATACGCGGGATCTGCCCGCTGACGTACACAACACCTTCATGGCGCACGGTGGCGGCGTAGTCGCCACCGAGTTTCAATCCTGCTTCGAAGGAGTAACCCAGCTGATCAAGTATCGCGGCAAACTGTGCTTCACGGGACATAGGGCGCTTCTCGGTCTCTTCATGGCCTTGGGGTGGTATGCGCTAGGCGCAAGCCGGATGCCGATGCATAGTAGAAAGGCGCTGGCCGCAGGGGCAGGGCAACTTCGTATGGAAACCACTGAACTTTACTGCCGGGACGACCAGTACAATGCAGCGACAGCGCGCCGTGATCGCCGCCATCGAACTCCAGCCGGGGCAACCGCTGGTGCAGCAGATTGCCGAGGGCTTTACCAAAGCCATCGGGCATGGGGCTTTGGCCCCAGGGGGGCGGTTGCCGCCCATTCGTGAATTGACCGAGCTGTTGGGGGTGAGCAAGTCCACGGTGGTGGAAGCCCTGGACCGACTGCGCGCCACGGGGCTGGTGGTATCGCGCCAGGGCGCTGGCCACTATGTGGCACGCGAGACCCAGGTCATGGGCACCGAGGCTGTACGCAATCTGCTGCCCCAGGACCCGGTGAGTGTGCTCCGTCACGCACTGCTGACGGACAACGGCATGTTGCGCCCCGGCTGCGGTTTCCTGCCGCCCTCATGGATGCCCGTGGATACCCTGCTCAAAGCCATGCGTGGATGCCTGCGGGCCAGCGAGTTGCGCATGGGGGAGTATGGCTTGGCGGCAGGCTACCTGCCGCTGCGTCAATGGCTGCGTCTCAAGCTCGGTACCTTGGGCATCGATGTCCCGGTCGAGCAGATCGTCACCACCGCCAACACCATGCAAGGCGTGGACATGCTGTTGCGCCTGATCCTGCGCAGGGGGGACAGCGTCCTGGTCGACGACCCGTGCTATTTCAACTTCCGCGACAACCTGCATTACCACGGCGCCCGCCCGGTTTGCGTGGCGCGATCGGTGGAAGGCATCGATTTCCTGGCTTTCGAGCAACTGCTGATTGCCCATCGCCCGCGGATCTACCTGACCAACAGTGCCTTGCACAATCCAACTGGGCATTCCTTTTCGGCATCGCAGGCCCACCGCTTGTTGGAGCTGTGCCAGCGCTATGGCGTGCACGTCATCGAAGATGATCTGTACTGCGATATCCAGCATAAATGCACGCCCCGCCTGGCAGGGGTGGGTGGCCTGGACAATGTCAGCTATGTCTGTGGCTACTCGAAGACCCTTACCGCCAATTGTCGCGTTAGCTACCTGGCCGTGGGCGCCGAATTGGCGGGGCAACTGACGCTGCTCAAGATGAAGTGCGGCGGCGTGACGTCTGAGCTGACCGAGCAGGTGATTCATCGCCTGCTGACCGAAGGGAGCTATGAGCGGCATACGCGAAGGGTCGTCGACCGGCTGTATGAGGCCAGCGGGCGGGTGGTTGGCTGGTTGCGCGAGGCAGGGTGCGAGGTGGCGTCGTGTCAAGGGGAGGGGCTGTTCCTGTGGACCCGGCTACCCGCCGGTGTCGATGGCGAGGCCATCGCCATGAGCGGCTTGCAGCATGATCTGGTGCTGTCACCCGGCACCTTGCTGAGCGCCCAGGCCGATGCCCGGGCGTTCATGCGTTTCAATGTCGGTCACAGTGACAATGCGAAGGTCCGTGACACCTTTCTGCGCCTGCTCGACAGCCACTGAGCTGTCGAGCAGGCGCGGGCCCCGAGGCTACTTCAATCGGCCGGCTTGGGCGCAAATCGCAGGATCAGGCAGGCGATCACCGCCGACAGCAACGAGCCCAACAAGATGCCGATCTTGGCCGCGTCGATCTTCTCGGCCTGGCCCGGGAAGGCCAGCTCACCGATGAACAGGCTCATGGTGAAGCCTATGCCGCACAGCATCGCCACGCCGTAGATCTGCAGCCAGCTGGCGCCGTGGGGCTTGCTGGCCAGGCCGGTCTTGACCGCCAGCAGCACGCCGGCGAACACGCCGAGCTGCTTGCCCAGCAGCAGGCCCAGGGCAATGGCCAGCGGCAACGGGGCGAAGATGTCGCTCAGGCCCAGGTCACCGAACGAGACACCGGCGTTGGCGAAGCCGAAGGCCGGCACGATGAGGAAGCCGACCCAGGGCGCCAGGCCATGCTCCAGCTTGAGCAGCGGGCTGGCTTCGCGGGCCTCGCTGTCGCCGGTGCTGTAGGGGATCAGCAGGGCGCCGACCACGCCGGCGATGGTGGCGTGCACGCCCGACAGCAGGGTCACGTACCACAGCGCGGCCACGCCGATCAGGTAGGGCCACAGGCTGACCACGCGCAGGCGGTTGCAGGCCAGCAGCACGGCGACGATGCCGGCGGCGCCGGCCAGGGCCAGCAGGTTCAACGACGAGGTGTAGAACACGGCGATAATTGCCACCGCGCCCATGTCGTCGATGATCGCCACCGAGACCAGCATCACCTTGAGCGACAGCGGCGCATGGCGGCCGAGCAGGGCCAGGGCGCCGACGGCGAAGGCGATGTCGGTGGCGGCCGGGATCGCCCAGCCGTCGGCCAGGCCCGGCTCGCCACGGGACACCGCCAGGTAGATGAGCGCCGGCACGGCCATGCCCATCAGCGCCGGCAGGGCCGGCAGGCGGCGCTGCTCCCAGCTGGCCAGGCGGCCGTCGACCAGCTCGCGCTTGATCTCCAGGCCCACCAGCAGGAAGAAGATCGCCATCAGGCCATCGTTGATCCACATGTGCACGGTCATCGGGCCGAGCTTGTCGGTCAGCACCGGGCCGACGGGTAGGTGCAGCAGGTGCTGGTAGGCACTGGCCCAGGGGCTGTTGGCGATGACGATGGCCAGCGCGGCGGTGAACATCAACAAGACGCCGCCGGCCGCCTCGGTGGCCAGCAGGTGCCGCAGCATCGAGCGCGGCTTGACGGGTGGAAGGGGTGCGGTCATGTAACGCTCCTCGTTCATGGCATCACCCTCGCGGTGGCAGTGGCGCGGCGGGCAACGGGCACGGCGGGACGCTGGCTCCGGACAAGACGGGCCACTGCGGCGAAGGGCGAGAAGAAGGATGGGGAATGCGGCGCAACAACCCACGCCGTGAAGACACGGGGCAGGAAGGGCCATGGGGAATGGAGGCATGCGTGCAACATGGACGGATCTCACGGAAAACAAATGAATGTTCTCCGTATTCGGGAAGGCTCCCGGGCGCACGCAGCACACGCCAGGCGGCCATTCTAACGGTGCGGGCGAAGGTGTGTGTTGCATTTTTGCATCGAAATGTTGCCAAGCGAAGGTGTCGCTTCGTGGCATCGTGTTCGACGACAGAGTTGCAGCGAACACCTGGAGACCCTCACCCGGTCTAACGTCGGTGGTTTCGTCATCGGTGGCGCGATGGCCCCGGTGCTGGCCCATGTGCTCGGCTCGCTGCTGATAACCTTCGCCGGCTTTACCCACGCCGGGCAGGTCAATGCCCGATGAGTTGCGCCAGCAGGCGCTGTTTGTGCTGGAACAACAGCGCCGTATCGCGTTGTCGCGGATGGGGCAGCTCCAGTTGCACCTGCTCGCCGATGCGCCCCGGGTTGGCCTCCATCACGATCACCCGGTCTCCCAGGTACAACGCCTCCTCGATATCGTGGGTGACCATGATCACCGTGCAGCGCTCCTGCACCCAGATGCGCTGCAGTTCCTGCTGCAGGCGCACGCGGGTCAGGGCGTCGAGGGCGCCGAAGGGTTCGTCGAGCAGCAGCACCTTGGGCTTGTTCACCAGCGCCCGGGCGATCGCGCCGCGCTGGGCCATGCCGCCGGAGAGCTGGTGCGGATAGGCCTGCTCGTAGCCCCGCAGGCCGACCAGGGCGATGTGCTCATCGACCAGGCGCTGCTTCTGCGCCGTGCTCAGGTCATGGTTCTTCAAGGCCAGGGCGATGTTCTGCTGCAACGTCATCCAGGGGAACAGGCGGTGGTCCTGGAACACGATGCCGCGCTCCAGGCCCGGGCCGTTCAGCGGCTGGCCGTCGAGCAGGATCTGTCCCTGGTAGTCCGGGTCCAGGCCGACGATCAGGCGTAGCAGGGTGGACTTGCCGCAGCCGCTGGTGCCGAGGATGCTGACGAACTCGCCGGGGCGAATGTCCAGGTCGATGCCTTGCAGCACCGGCACGGGCCGGCCCTTGAGCGGGTAGCTCTTGCTCAGGTTGCGGATGCTCAGCGCGCCGGTCTGCACGTGGGCGGGAAAGGATTGGGCGATGGCGTTCATGGTCGGGCCTTTCAACGGGTGGGACGCCAGCGCAGCAGGCGGCGGGCGAGCAGGGTAGACAGCCAGGTCATCAGGTAGCCGCACAGGCCGATGCAGAGCACGCAGATCACGATGATCTCCATGCGCGCGCCGGCCTCGGCGTTCATCATCAGGTTGCCCAGGCCGGCGCCGGAGGCGAGGAACAGCTCGCTGCCGACCGCCGTGACCCAGGCGAAGGCCAGGGCCTGCAGCACGCCGGTGGCGATGCTCGGCAGGGCGGCGGGCAGCAGGACCAGGCGCAATTGCTGCCAACGCCCGAGCGCCAGTACCTGGCCGACTTCGCGATGGCGCACATCGACCTGGCGCAGGCCCTCGAAGGTGTTGAGCACCATCGGGTACAGCGCCGCCAGGCTGACGATCAGCAGCTTCGACGCTTCGCCGTTGCCCAGCCACAGGGCGATCAGCGGGATCCAGCCGAGCATCGGCACCTGGCGCAGGGCGTGGAACAACGGTGCCACCAGGCGGTTGGCCGGGGGCGACAGGGCCATCAGCGCGCCCAGGGCGACACCACCGACGATGCCCAGGGCGAGGCCGGCACAGGTGCGGGCCAGGCTGGCCAGCAGGTTGACCAGCAGCTCGCCGTTGCCCAGCAGTTCCAGCAGGGCCTGGCCGATGGTCGCCAGTGGCACGAAAGCATAGGCGCCGGCGGCGTCCTGGCGCGAGGCCAGTTCCCAGGCGCCGATCAGCAGCAGTGGCAGCAGCAGGCCACGCAAGTTGCGCAGTTTCATCATCACCTCCCGGCTTGCCAGCCGGACAGGCGCCGTTCGACACGGCGCAGCGAGAAGTCCAGGGCAAAGCCGATCACCCCGGTGATCGCCACGCCCACCATTACCACATCGATGCGCAGCATCTGCCGGCCCATCTCGATCATCTGCCCCAGGCCGCTGTCGGCCGCCAGCAGCTCGCAGGCCACCAGCACCACCCAGGCACGGGTCAGGGCCACGCGCACGCCGGTGACGATGGCCGGCACCGCGGCGGGCAGGGCAATGCGTGCGACCAGGGTCGGCCAGCGCAGGCGGTACACAGCGGCCACCTCGAAGTGGCTGCGGGGGATGGCGCGGATGCCCTCAACCGTGGCCAGGGCCACCGGGAAGAACGCGGTCTTGGCGACGATCACCACCTTGAAGGTCTCGTCGATGCCCAATAGCAGCACCAGCATCGGGATCAGGGCGATGCTGGGGATCTGCCGCAGGGTATGGAACAGCGGCGCGCAGTAGGCCTCGACCGTGTCCGACAGGGCCATGGCCGTGCCGAACGCAAGGCCGGCCAGCGCGCCGGCGGCGAAGCCCAGCGACAGGCGCGACAGGCTACCGGCCAGGTGCTCCTGCAACTCGCCTGTGGCCAGCAGGTCGCCGAAGCTGCGCCACACCTCCAGGGGCGGCACCAGCAGGTTGGCCGGGAACAGTCCGGCCTCGGCGACCACGGCCCACAGGGCAAGCAGGAGCAGGGGCGAGACCAGCCAGGTGAGGGCTTTGAATGGGGGCATGGCGAACCTTGGTGGCGGTGGTGACAGCGGGGTATCGCAAGAGCTGTGCCAGAGATGGGCTGGCGGTTTTGCAGGGGCAGCGGGCACAGGTGGTGGTGGGACAGCAGCAGGGTGTTGCTGGATCAGCAGTCGATCAGCAGTCGGCAGTTTTTTTCACCTGGGATTGTCCCTTTTGCGATCCTGCTCGGCATTACAGATCGATAATGATTCCCAGTTCGCTGGGGTCGACTCTGCCTAGCACGGATCACCCTCGATGCCTTCCGACACTTCGCGTTTCCCGGTACTGCTCTGCGCTTCACTGCTTCTGACGGCTGTTCCCCCGGCCCTGGCCGAAACGCTGCCGGCTTCCCGCGAGCAGTCCGATCAGCGGCACTACTTCGCCATTCCCGCCGGCCCCCTGGGCCAGAGCCTGGCGCGCCTTGCCGAGCACAGCGGCGCCCGCCTGGCGTACGACTCGCGCCTGGTGGATGGGTATCAGGCCGTGCGTCTGGAGGGGCACTACAGCATTGCCGGCGCCCTTGAGGCCTTGCTGGCCGGCAGCGGCCTGACGGTCTTCGACACCGGCGCCGGCTACCTGATCCGCCGCGACACGGCGGGCGACGAACAGGCGGTGCGCCTGCAGCCGACCAACGTCAACAGCGTGCACAACGAGGACGAGCAGCGCTTTTCCAATCCCTTCGCGCTCACCGCCGAGCAGATCGAAAAGCGCCCGCAGGCCAACAGCAACCTCACCGACCTGTTGCGCAGCCATCCTGTGGTGCAGTTCTCCAACAGCAGCCAGAGCGGCCTGAACCAGGGCGAGATCAAGCCCGACTCGATTTCGATCCATGGCTCGCGCCCCTACCAGGGCCTGTTCAGCCTGGACGGCATGCGCATGAACAACGACCTCGATCCGGTCGACGCTGGCAATGGCGTGACCCTGGCCTCCGGCACCTCCAGCGAGCAGGGCTTCTACCTCGACAGCCGCCTGATCGAAAGCCTCGAAGTGCACGACTCGAACATCTCGGCACGCTACAGCGGCTTCACCGGCGGCGTGGTCGAGGCCACTTCGCGCAGCTGGCGGGGCGGGCAGGGCGGGCGCGTGTACTACCGGCACAGCGACGCCGACTGGAACCACACCTTCAGCGACAGCCGCCTGGACTTCGACAGCGCCAACAACAGCGTCGACCGTCCGGCGCGCTTCCAGCCCAAGTACCAGAAGAGCGACTACGGCGCCTGGGCCGAGACCCAGCTGGCGGAAAACCTCGGCGTGGTGGTCAGCGCCTCGCGGCGTGATTCGAAGATCCCCATGCATGATCTGGGCGGGCAGGCGCTGCTGGTCGAGGGCACTGAACTGGTGCCTATCGACAGCCCGGCGAGGAATCGCCAGCAACGCCGGCAGTCCGACAACCTCTCGGCCAAGTTCAGTCTGTACGCCACGCCCGAGACCACGTTGCACTGGACGGTGCTGTACTCGGGCTACGAAGAGCAGATGTTCCAGAACACCATTGCCGACTCCGGCTACCGCAACAGCCACGATGGCCTGGGCAGTATCCTCAAGCTCGAGCAGTTGACCGACCTGGGACGCCTGGATCTCTCGGCCAGTTACCGGCACATGACCGATGAACGCGAAGGTGATACCGATTTCCGCATCCTGGTGCGCGACTTCACCGACTGGCAGGATCCGCGCAACTACCAGTACGGTGGCCCCGGCAGCCTGGAGAGCTACCAGGACACCGTCGAGCTGTCCGGCCAGTTCGCCTTCGACCAGTTGCGCACCGGGGTGCTTGGCCACCAGGTGACGGTCGGGGCCGGCGTCAATCAGGTCGATGCCCAGTTCAAGCGCGACCAGACCTACTACTCGGCGACCTTCACCGGCATGGACGATGAGTTCAACCTGCAACAGGTCGATGCGTTCTTCGCCGGTTCGTCGTCCACCCGCTACACCAGCTACCACCTGTTCCTCGAGGACGCCGTGGAGTGGGGCCGGGTAACCGTGCGCCCGGGTGTGCGCCTTGACCGCGACGACTTCGTCGGGCGCAACAACCTGGCGCCTCGCCTGGCGGTTTCCTGGGACGTTCAGGGCAATGGCGACACCGTGCTCAAGGCCGGGGCCAACCGCTACTACGGCAGCTCGATGCTCACCTACGCCTTGTATGGCGCGCAGAACGGCGGCCTTAAACATTGCTACGTCGAGCGCGACTGCCTGGCCTTGAACGACAACGGCGACGGCAGCTGGGACGCCACCCCCGACTACGAAGGACTCGACGGTCTCAAGACCCCCTACAGTGACGAGCTGATGGTCGGTCTCAGCCAGCGCTGGGGCAACAGCCTGTGGTCGTTGCAGTACGTCAACCGCAAGCACCGCGACGAAGTGCGCAGTCGGCCCAAGTACCCCGACAGCCGCGCCAGCGACAAGCGCAGCGTCAAGCAGTTCACCAACGACAGCAAGACCGACAGCGACAACGTCTACCTGAGCGTGAGCATGCTCGAACCGCTGCGCTGGCAGGGCGCCGAGCACGTCTTCGGCGCCTCGCTGGCCTGGCAGCGTACCCGCAGCGACACCGCGCTGGAGCTGGGCTACACCGACATCGACCTGAGCATGAAGCTCGACCCGGACAAGGCCTGGTACAACGGCAAGGTGATCAGCGCCAAGGACTTGCCCGCCACCGATTTCAACGCGCCCTGGAAGCTCAACCTGGATTGGCAGGCCACCTGGCAGGCCCAGGGCCTATCGCTGTTCAACCGCCTGACGTTCGAGAGCAGCCGCGACCAGGTCTACAAGCACGACACCGACGCCGACGGCTACTACACCTTGCCCGACAGCGGCCTGCGGGTGCGCAAGTACAGCTCGGCGCGGATCGGTTCGCTGTGGCGCTGGGACACCAGCCTGCAGTGGAAGCCGGCGTTTGCCGGTGGGTTGGGCTTCACCGCCGAGGTCAACAACCTGTTCAATACCCGCAATCAGAGCGACACCCTCAACTGGCGTGGCGACACCTACAAGGTGTACCAGCCGGGACGCCAATTGTGGCTGGGGCTGTCCTATGACTTCTGAGCGTCGGCTGCCAATCAATCGGCTGCGCCAGTTCTGGGCCATCTCCCGGCCATTCTGGTGTTCGCGCCAGGCCTGGCCGGCCTGGGGGCTGCTGGCCACGGTGCTTGGCCTGACCCTGTTCGGGGTATGGCTGAACGTGCGCCTGAACGAATGGAACGGCGCCTTCTACAACGCCCTGCAGGCGGTCGACGGCGGCACGCTGTACCGCCTGTTGTACCAGTTCGCCGGGTTGGCGGCGGCGATGATCCTGTCGGTGGTGTATGCCGACTACCTGCGCAAGCAACTGCTGATTCGCTGGCGCGCCTGGCTCACCGAGCATATCGCCGGGCGCTGGTTGTCCGCCGATGCCTGCCACTACCGCCTGCAGTTGCAGGGGCGCGAGCCGGACAACCCGGACCAGCGCATTGCCGACGACGTGCGGCAGATGATCGAGTTGACCCTGCAACTGCTGCTGTCGTTTATCCGCGCGCTGGTGACCCTGGTGTCGTTCATCTCGATTCTCTGGACCCTCTCGGGCAGCTTCGGCTTCAGCCTCTGGGGCCGTGAGTTGCAGATACCCGGCTACATGGTCTGGGCCTGCGTGCTGTATACCGTGGTGGGCATCGGCCTGACCCGCTGGATCGGCGGCGCGTTGCAGCGCCTGAACGTCCAGCAGCAACAACGCGAGGCCGATTACCGCGGCGCGTTGATCCTGCGCCGGCGCCACGCCGAGGCGATTGCCGGCCAGCAGGGCGAGGCTTGCGAGCGTCAGGCGCTGGGCCGGCGTTTCACCGCGGTGGTGGGCAACTGGTACCAGCTGATGCGCGCCGAGCGCAACCTGGCGTTCTTCACCGTGGGTTACAAGCAGGTGACGATCATCGCGCCATTCTTCTTCGCCCTGCCGGCGTTTCTCGCCGGGCAGTTGCAGCTGGGCGGGCTGATGCGCATCCAGTCGGCGTTCGGCCAGGTATCCAGCTCGCTCAGCTGGTTCATCCATGCCTATCGCGATATCGCCCTGTGGTCGGCCTGCGTGGAGCGGCTGCACGGATTCGTCAGCCAGCTCGACGCCAGCCCCGAGCCCCCCATGGCTGAGAGCAGCGCGTCCAAGGCCTTGCTGGAGGCCCGTCTGCAAGTGAACCATGCCGATGGCCTGGCGCTGCTGGCGCCGCTGAGCTTGCACCTCTCGCCCGGTAGCCTGACCCTGTTGCGCGGACGCTCGGGCCTGGGCAAGTCGACCCTGCTGCGCGCCCTGGCCGGATTCTGGCCGCATTTTCACGGCACCGTCACGCGTCGTGCCCAGGCCTTCTGGGTACCCCAGCATGGCTATCTGGCGGACGAGCCCCTTGCCGAGCTGCTGACCTACCCGAAGCCGGCGGGCACCTTCAGCGAGGCGCAACTGCGCCAGGCGCTGACGGAGGTCGGCCTGGGCGAGTGGGCAGACCGGCTGTGGCTGTGCGCCGAGTGGCGCCAGCGGTTGTCGGGGGGCGAGCAGCAACGCCTGCTGTTTGCCCGCCTGCTGCTCAACCGCCCGCGGTTGCTGCTGCTGGATGAAAGCACCTCGGCCCTCGACCCGGACAGCGCCCGCGAACTCCTGTCTTTGCTGCGCGAGCGCCTGCCCGACAGCGCCATCCTGCTGGTGAGTCACCAGCCCCACCTGGTTGTCCTGGCCGATCACCTGATCGAGCTGGGCGGCCTGCCATCCGCTGCCAAGGAATCCTGCGTTGATGTTCACTAGAACCTTGTTGCTGGCCTGCTCGCTGGGCCTGGCGGCCTGTGCTGTCGCGCCATCCAATACTGCCGGCCGTGGCGAAAGCGTGCAGGCGGCCGGCGAGCTGCCGATACGCCCCGGCCTGCGCGACTACCGGCTGGACAACGGCCTGCGCGTGTTGCTGCTGCCGCGTCAGGCGCCCGGCGTCGAATTGCGCCTGCTGGTGGCCAGCGGTTCGATGCAGGAAACTCCGCAGCAACGCGGCCTGGCTCATTTCGTCGAGCACATGGCCTTCAAGGGCAGCCGTCACTTCCCCGGCAAGTCCGGCCTGCAGGCGCTGGAGCGCGGAGGCATCAGCCTGGGGCCCGACATCAATGCCGCGACCCGCTTCAACAGCACGCTGTACAAGCTGTCCTTGCCCGACAGTGACACCGACCTGGCCTTGAGGGTGATGGCTGACTGGGCCGGACAGGTGAGTTTCGACCCGGCCGCCTTCGAGGCTGAGCGCGAGGTGATCGTCGAAGAGTGGCGCTTGCGCCAGGGTGTCGGCCAGCGCATCAACCAGCAGCTCGACGCGCTGCGCTATGCCGACAGCGACTACCAGCAGCGCGACCCCATCGGCGACCTGGAGGTCATCCGTCACGCGCCGTTGGAGCAGGCCCTGGCCTACTATCGCGAGGGCTACCAGCCACAGCGCATGACCCTGGTGCTGGTGGGCGGGTTTGACGAAGGCAAGGTTCGCGCCGCGATTGACCAGGCATTTTCCGGCCTGCCGCGTGGCCAGGCCGGCGGCACGTCGCAGCCCGCGTTCCAGGGTGGCACCGGGCTGCGGGTTGCCCAGGTGTTCGATGCCGAGCAAGGCCAGCGCCTGCTGCAGTTCGCCCTGCAGCGTGACCTGGCGGCGCCGCTCGACACCCAGAACGGTCAATGGCGGGACCTGATCGACGCCCTGTGGCTGAGCGTGCTCGACGAGCGCCTCGACCTGCTGGTCGAGCAGGGTGGCTTCGCCAGCGCCGGTACCGCCGAGCGCTCGACCTTGCTCGATGCGCGGCGGGCCCAGTACCTGTTCATGCTGCGCGTGCGCGATGACGACCTGCCGGGCGCCGCCGAGCGCCTGTTCACCGAGTTGCGCAGGTTGGCCATCCAGCCGGTGAGCGCCGACGAACTGGTGTCGGCCAAGCGCCGACTGCTGGAGAAGCTGCAAGGCCAGGCCGGCGCCCAGGAGCGCTTTACCCACCCCGTGCTTGCCGACGGCCTGGCGGATGCCCTGGAATACCGAATGCCGATGTTCGACAAGCGCCAGCAGCTGGCCTTGACCGAGGCCTGGCTACCGCGCATCGGTGCCGACCATCTGCGTGCGGCGGTGGCCGAGCTGTTGGCGCAGGCCTCGCCGCGCCTGGCCGTGATCGGCCCGGACAGCGACGCTGGCCGTTTCACCGACAGCCGCTTCCAGGTCGCGTGGCAACAGGCGCTGGCCGGTCAGCCGGGGGCCTTCGCCCTGCACGCCGGCAAGCAGATGCTGGAGTTGGTGACGCCGCAGCCGGGCAGCCTGAGCGACATGGCCGCGCTGGAAGAGGTCGGCGCGGTGCAATGGCGCCTGGGCAACGGGATCCGGGTCATCGTCAAGGCCGATGCCGACCTGCAGGACAATGTGCGCCTGGAGCTGCGCCAGGCCGGCGGCAGCTCGCGGGAAGCCGAAGGCGAGGCCGGGCAGCAGCACTGGGCCATCCAGCTGGCCGAGCGCAGTGGCTACGGCGCCTACTCGCCGCGGCAGCTGGCGCGCCTGGGCGAAAGCCGGAGCGTGCGCGTGCAGCCGTTCAGCGAAAGCCTGTTCCATGGCGTGCGTGGCAGCGCGCCGCCCGACCAGGTGGAGACCTTGTTCAAGTTGCTGAACCTCAAGCTGAGCGCTGCCCGGTTCGACGCACGGTCACTGGAAGAGATGCGCCAGCGCATGAACGAGGACCTGCAGCGCCAACCCGCCGAGCGGCGCTACATGGACGCGATCAACCGTGGCGCCTATGCCAACGGCCAGCACCTGGTCAGCGATCCGCAGGGGCCGTGGCGGCATTTCGATGCGGCGCAACTGGCCCGTGTCCACGGCGAGCTGTTCGGCGTGCGCCCGGGGATGACCCTGGTGGTCTCCGGCCCCGTCGACGTGGCGCAGCTGCGTGCGCTCAGCCGGACCTGGCTGGCCAGCCTGCCGCTCGCCGACGCTGACCGGCCGCACTGGCGCGACCGTGGCGTACGGCCGCTGCACCAGGCGATGAGCGAGGTCTACCCCTGGTCGAGCAGTCCGAAAAGCATGGTCAGCGTGCTCTACAGCAGCCCGGCGGATTGGCGGCGCGAGGATGTGTTGGCCCTGCAGTTGCTGGACCAGGTGGCCAGCCTGCGCCTGCGCCAGGCAATCCGCGAGGATGCCTCGGGGGTCTATGCCATCGGCTTTTCCCAGCTGTTGGCACGTTTGCCATCGCCCTATTACCTGGCGCGGCTCAACTTCACCGCCGCCCCCGAGCGGGCCGAGGCGTTGACGGTCCAGGCCCGGGCGGTGATCCAGCAGATCGCCGACGAAGGCATCACGGCCAGTGAGCTGCGCCAGGCACGCCTGGCGTTGCTCAACGACCAGCGCCAGCAGCGGCGCAGTGCCTTGTACTGGAGCGAGGCGCTGATGCAGGTGGCCATGCTCGACGACGACTTCGCCGCCCTGGCCGCAGAGCCCGGGCAGTTGCAGACGCTCGACCTGCAGGCGGTCAATCGCCTGGCGACGCAGTGGCTGGGCCGCAACCCCAAGCAGTTCATCCTGGCGCCGCAGGACATGCAGCGTTGATCCTGTAGGAGCACGACTATCAAGCCGGCACCAGCGTCGCCCAATAGCGACTGCGGTAGCGTACCTGCACCGGCAGCACCTGGCCCACGGTCGCCAGCACCTGCTCGGGCTGGTGCAGGTCGAAGGAGCCGGAAATGCGCAATTGGGCGATGCGCGGATCGCAGCGCAGGATGCCCGGGCGGTAGCGATCAAGCTCCTGAACGAACTCGCCCAGGGGCATGCCCTCGCTGATCAGCAGGCCGCGGGTCCAGGCGTCGGAGGCCAGCGGTAAGGGCCTGCGCTCGAGGTGCTGGGCGCTCAGCAGCAGCTGCTGACCGGCCATCACGCGGTGCTCGCCATCGGCCAGCATCACGCCGACCTGGCCCTGGTACACCGAGATGCGCGTCGGCTGGTCGTCCAGGGCGCGCACGGCGAAGCGGGCCTGGCCGGCCTGGATCAACGTCTGGCCGCTGCGCACTTGCACGGAGGAGGGGAGCGAATGGCGCGAGTCGACCATGATCTCGCCGCGCAGCAGGGCGATCAACCTGCCGTGGTTTTGCGCCTGGATGTCCACGGCGGTGGCGGTGTTCAGGTCGAGTGTGAGCTGCTCGTCCAGCGTCAACCGACGCTGTTCGCCCGTGGCGGTGCGCAGGTCGGCCCCCAGGGTAGGCCAGGCCAGTTGCTGGCCGGTGTAGGCCAGGCCGCCGGCCCCACCGAGCAGCAGGCACAGCTTGCCGACGAAGGCGCGTCGGGAGGTGGCCGGCGGTGTGGCCCGCCAGGCCGAGAGCAGCAGCTTGCCGTCGTCGCCCGACAAGCGCTGCTGCAGCGCCTGTACCCGTTGCCAGGCCTGTCGGTGCGCCTCGGACGCCTCCAGCCAGGCCTGCCAGCGCTGGCGCCGCGGGTCCTCGGCATGGGCCTCGCGCAGTTCGATGTACCAGTCCAGTGCCGCATCGATGCACGCCTGTGCGTTGGGCTCGCGGCTCATGCCTCCAGCTCCAGGCAGTGCAGCAGGGCCGTGCGCATGTATTTTTTCACCGAGCTCACGGTCACGCCCAGGCGTTCGGCGGCCTCGGCGTACTTCAAGCCGTCCAGCTGGCACAACAGGAACGCCTGGCGCACCTTGGGCGGCAGGCTGGCAAGCAGGCGATCGAGGGCGTACAGGCTTTCGAGCAGCGAGCAGGTCAGCTCCGGCGAGGGCGCCAGCGCTTCGGGCAACTGCTGCAGGGTGGCCAGGTAGGCGCGCTCCAGCTCCTTGCGCCGCACCTTGTCCACCAGCAGGCCATGGGCAATGGTGCGCAGGAAGGCACGGGGCTCGCGTAGGCCATCGAGGTTGCGGCCCAGCACCTTGACGAAGGTGTCCTGGGCCAGGTCGGCGACTTCGCTGGAACAGCCCAGGCGCCGCTGCAGCCAGCCCTTGAGCCAGCCGTTGTGCGCCTGGTAGAGCTCGGCGACGACATCGTTGGAGTTCATGGTGGATCGGCTATGGCATTCAAAACGCTAATGATAATTATTAGTGAATTGTTTTGCCATCATCTTGCTGTAACCAGGCTGCAGATGCCGGCCTGGTTCGGAGCGCCAGCCCGACAGCCGTCTCAGTGCATCCGATCGCGCCTTCGTATCATCCATCACCCCCCAGTCTTGGGAGCACCGGAGCCGCGGCGGTTGTCATCATGCTGCTAAGCCCCCGCCTTTCCCCTTCGCAAACGGTGGGCATGACCCCGTTCAGGATGGATGCTGTTGCAAGGGCAGGGCACTTCAGGGGTGCTCTATCACCATGACTGCCGTGGTGTTCGCCTCGAGCGCTTCGAATACATGGGGTACGTTCGCCGAATAGCTGATGTAGTCGCCAGCGCGCAGCAGCATCGGTTCGCTGGCCGGACCTATGGTGGCGCTGCCGGTGCACAGCACCACATGCTCGATGGTGCCGGGCAGATGTGGTTGTGACAGTCGTGCCTCACCCGGTTGTACCTTGAGGCGGTAGATATCGCGCTGTACGCCGGCAGGGCAGTCGGCGAGCAGAGTCGCGGCATAATTGGATGCCTCGGCATAGGCGGTCATGCCTTCGTTGGCACGTATCACCCGCAGGTGCTGCCGAGGCTGTTCGAAGAAGCGCGTGACCTGCAGACCCATGGCGATGGCCAGAGACCAGAGGGTCTCGATGCTGGGGTTGCCGATGCCGGATTCCAGTTGGGACAACGTCGACTTCGCCACCCCGGCGCGCTTGGCCAGTTCCGTCACCGAGAGACCGGCCTGCAGGCGTTCACGCTTGATGGCCAGAGCCAGTAGATCGATGCGGCTCAAGGCGCCGGCAACCGAATTGTTCGTTATGTCGTTCATTTGTTCTTTAGATCGTCCTTAAATGGGTTGACGCGTTCGACCCCTTTGTTCAGTATGGTGGTCGTTCGTTCATTATATAGTTTGATTTGCCGACTAATGAGCCAGCGGAAAGTGTGGCGTAGGTTACGGCAATGACCGCAGCAAGGAAGCAGCGAGTGATGAAGTCGCAGGCCCGCGGGGCCATTGAAATGATTTCGGCGATGGTGATATCCGGCACGGTGGGCTGGTTCGTCGTCATGTCGGGGCAATCCCCCGAGTCCGTTGTGTTCTGGCGCTGCCTGTTTGGTGCGCTGGCGATGCTGGCAGCGTGCCTTGCCCTGGGTGTTCTGCGTCAGGTCCGCATGGAGGCTCGGCAGTTCGTCCTGGCCTGTGTAGGTGGTGTTGCACTGATTCTCAACTGGGTGTTGTTGTTCAGCGCCTACGGCCATTCTTCGATTGCCATCGCCACGGTCGTCTACCATATCCAGCCGTTCATGCTGGTAGGGCTCGGTGTTCTGTTCTTCGACGAGCGGCTGAGTGCGGCCAAGGTTGGCTGGCTGCTGCTGGCCTTTGCCGGGCTGGTGCTGATCGTCTCCGCCAAAGGCAGCGGGCAGGCGGTGGGTTCCAACTATGTGCAGGGTGTGTGTCTGGCCCTCGCCTCGGCCTTCTTCTATGCCGTCGCTGCGGCGATTACCAAGCGCCTGAAAGCGCTGCCGGCCCACCTGATCGTGCTGATCCAGATGATGGTAGGTGTGCTGGTTCTTGCGCCGTTCGTGGATTTCTCCGATGTCGGCGGGCTGACCAGCGATAGCTGGACCTACCTGGTCATCATCGGCGTGGTGCACACCGGGGTCATGTCTACCCTCCTGTACAGCGCCATCCAGAAAATTCCCACCGCACTGGTGGGGGCGCTTTCGTTCATCTATCCGATTGTTGCCATCCTGGTCGACTGGGTCGCCTTCGCCCATCCGCTGGGTGTGCTGCAAGTGGCCGGCGCCGCGGCGATCCTGCTGGCCGCTGCGGGAATGAATTTCGGTTGGTCGCTGAATCGGGCCAAGCGCCAGGAGACTGCTTAGGGCCCGGCGCGATGCGTGGGCTATGTGAACCATCGTCTAGTCAAGGGAGTTGATCGTGGCCGTGATCCTGTGTGGCTTGGGAGGCTGTCTACCGCCTCGGGCAATCGACAATCAGCAGATTTCCAGCGGGCTGGATACCACCCCGGAGTGGATCGAGTCGCGTACCGGTATCCGTGAACGGCGCATGGTCAGCGAAGGCCTGAGCATGCGAGACCTGGCGATAAAGGCCGGGGCAAGGGCCATCGCTTCGGCCGGTGGGCGACGCGTGGATGCGGTGGTAGTGGCAACCACGTCGCCGGAACGCATTTGTCCGGCCGTCGCGCCTGAGGTGGCCGCTGCTCTCGGGCTTGGCGATATTGCCGCCTATGACATGACCTCGGCCTGCAGCGGCTTCGTCTACGGCCTGGCCACCGCCTCGGGGCTGATCGCCGCCGGTATCGTCGATACGGTACTGTTGATTGGCGCGGAGGCTTTCACCACCTTCGTCGATCCCAGTGACCGCAGTACAAGGCCAATCTTCGGTGACGGCGCCGGCGCCGTTGTATTGCGCCGTGGCGAGGCGGGCGAGCTGGGGGCGCTGGGTTGCTTCGACCTTGGCAGCGACGGTGCGCGTTCGGACCTGCTGGCGATTCCCGCCGGAGGTTCGCGACAGCGCTCGGCCAGTGCCGGACTCGGCCACGCCACTGTGGCGACCGGGGAGTTCTACCTGCACATGGACGGCCGCGCCGTCTACGAGCAGGCCGTAGCGCGTATGTCGGCTTCGGCGCAGCGCGTGCTGGACCGCACACAATGGTCGATGGAGCAGGTCGACTGGTTCATCGGTCACCAGGCCAATGTGCGCATTCTGCAGACGGTGGCCTTCGAACTCGGCCTGGATACCGAAAAGGTAGCCGTCAACATCGAGCGCCTGGGCAATACCCTGACCGCGTCGATTCCCCTGCTGTTCAACGATCTTGCCCTGCGTGGCGATCTCAAGGCCGGCCAGCATGTGCTGGTCAGTGCCTTCGGTGCCGGCTTGTCCTGGGGATCGACGGTGCTGCGCTGGCCACAATTGAGCACCCGTGACAGCGAGTGGAACGACTGACCCGGATTTCCCAACCCCGTAGTACCTCACAACAGGAGTCATGTGATGACCGTTAGCAATGAAGCTATCGCCAAGGCCATTTCCGCGCGTTTCAACATCGACGAAAGTCGCATCGTTCCGCAAGCCTCCCTCGAGGAGCTGGGTTTCGACTCGTTGTCACAAGTCGACCTGGCCCAACTGTTGAGAAAGAAGCTGGGTGTGCAGATCAGCGATGCGCAGCTCTCGGAGGTCGCCACGGTCGGTGATGTCCTGGCGCTGGCCAACGGTAAAGCGTAATGGGCGCCGATGCGGTAGTGGTGACCGGCATCGGCCTGGTCACGCCGGCGGGCATCGGTATCGAGGCGAACTGGCGGCGTGTGCTGGCGGGGCTGACCACCGCCGCGCCGGACAAGACCCTCGAGGCATTACCGGTGGGTATCTCCTGCCGGGTGCCAAGCTTCGACAGCGCACTGCTGGGGGTGAAGAATCCCTGGCAGTGGGACCGCTATGCGCAGTTCGCCCTGCTGGCCGCCCGCCAGGCCCTGCAGGATGCCGGGCTCGAAGCCCGGCAGTGGCGCGACGAGAGCCGTGTCGCGGTGATCATTGGCTCGGGGGCGGGAGGCACCGCTACCCTGGAGCAGCAGCATGCGCTGTTACTCAGCGAAGGCGCCGAGGAGATCTCCTCGCTGACCCTGCCCATGGGGTTGTTGAACATGGCCGCAGGGCAGGTGGCCATTGAGCTGGGAGCCCGTGGTCCGTGCCTGGCCCCCTGTTCGGCCTGTGCTTCTGGTGCCTCGGCGCTGGGCATGGCCAAGGAACTGATCGAGCGCGGGGTCTGCGACATCGTCGTGGCCGGGGGCACCGAGGCCCCGATCACGCCCTTGTACGTGGCGGCGTTCGCCCGAATGCGCGCGTTGTCGCGTAACCCGGATGCCACTTGTGCTTCGCGTCCGTTCGATGCAGCGCGCGACGGTTTTGTCATTGGTGAAGGGGCAGGGGTGTTCGTTCTCGAGTCTGCGGCCCATGCCAGCGCCCGTGGCGCCAGGAGCAGGGGGCGCCTGCTGGGCTATGGTGCTTCTGCCGACGCTCACCATGTCACGACGCCCCACCCGGACGGACTGGGTGCGCGCCTGGCGATGCAGGGAGCGCTGCGTGATGCCGGGCTTGCCCCGCAGGCGGTGGACTACGTCAACGCCCATGGTACTTCGACTCCAGGTAATGATGTGGTCGAGTCGCGGGCGATCGCCGAACTGTTCGGCCATCAGGTGCTGGTCAGTTCAACCAAGGGGGTTACCGGGCATCTGCTGGGCGCCGCAGGCGCTATCGAGGCGGCCTATACCCTGCTCGCGCTCGAGCATGGACAAGTGCCGCCGACGGCCAACCTTCGCGAGCCGGATCCTGCGATCAAGGTCGACCTGGTTCGTGGCGAGGCACGCAGCCAACCGATCAAGGTGGCGCTTTCCAATTCATTCGGATTTGGCGGGCAGAACGTTTCACTGGCGTTCTGCGCCTGAGGAACGAACACCCCCAGCATTGCACAGGACTTGTCATGACACATCCAAGCTTTTCGCTGGCGCGCGATGAACTGCGCGACCTGCTGTTCGCCAGCACCTTCGAGAGCGATCATCAGACGATTCGCGATGTCTTGCTCGACCCGATATTCGACCCTGTGCCAGGCCTCAACATGGAGCAGGCCGGTCGCCTGGCCTATGCCCGCAGCCGCCATGTGCACGCGGCCCTGGAGCGTCCGTTGCAGATCCTGGCCAAGCCTAGGCGTCTGTTCGCCCTGGCAGAATGGCCCAGTCTCCTGGATGTCGCCAGTTTCTCGCTGCTGATGGTCCACTATAACCTGTGCCTGGGGACGGTCTTCGATCATGCCCAGGGGCGCGAGGACCTGGAGGCGCTCACCGAGGCCCTGGATTCGCTGACGTCGTTCGGTCCGTACATGGCCACCGAACTAGGCTATGGCAACAATGTCGCGGCGCTGGAAACCGAGGCGGTCTACGACAGGAATAGCCAGACCTTCACCCTCAACACCCCCGGTGTGCAGGCGCAGAAGTACATGTCCTACAGCGGCTTTGGTGATATCCCGAAAGTCGCCACTGTCATGGCTCGGCTGAAGATCGACGGCAAGGACCACGGTGTCTACCCGTTCCTGCTCAGGTTGTCGACCGAGTCGGGTCTGTGCCCGGGCATTCGCGCGACGTTGTGCCCGGAGAAGCCGGTGCAAGGGCTGGACAATGGCCTGACTTGGTTCGACAACGTGCGCTTGCCGCGCAGCAGCCTGCTGCATGGCGACATGGGCCACTTCACCGAGGATGGTCGCTTCGAAGTCGGTGCCGGCAACGCCCGTGCCCGGTTCCTGCGGGCCATGTCGAGAATCGTGCCTGGCCGGTTGTGCGTGGCCAGCGCGGCTCTCGGAGCGAGCCGCGCCAGTATCTACATCACCTTGCGCTACGGTCAGCAACGGCTGACCAATGCACCGGGTACCAATGACATGCCAGTCATCGAATACCGCAGTTTCCAGCGTCCGGTGTTCTCGGCCTTGGCGAGCGCCTATGCGATGACGCTGCTGCTCAACGAGGCCAAGGCGCGTTATCTGGCCTGTGAAGCGGAGCCCGCGGCCGATGTGGTGAGCCTGATCAACATCACCAAGGCGCTGGCCACCTGGGACGCTACAGCGGTGATTGCCGAGTGTCGTGAGCGTTGCGGGGCTCAGGGCATCTTCAGTGCGAACCGTATCGCCGACTACGGCTCGCTGCTGCAGGGGCTGGTCACGGCCGAGGGTGACAACCTGGTATTGCTGGGCACGGTGGCCGGACAGATCATCGCCCAGCCATGGCAGGGCGCCCAGCCGCCGTCTCCAGGACGGCCATCGCGCCTGGCCGAGCCGGAATGGCTGATTGCGGCCCTGGCCTATCGCGAGCATCAGTTGTGGCTGGCCATTCGCGAGGAGATGGATGCCGATGAACGCGGCTACTTCGAGACGTGGAACGATGCCATGAACCCTGGCCTGGAGCTGGCGCGTCTGCGCGGTGAACGCATTGCCCTCGAGCAGATGTGGAACGCCTCGCTGCATGCGCGCCAGGATGAAGCAAAAGCCGCACTCGTGCTGCTGACCGCACTGTACGGGCTCAACCTGCTGCATCGCAGCGCAGCCTGGTTCCTTGCCCATGAAGTGATCGATGGCGGCCAGGCGCTTTCGTTGCCCGGGTTGATCGACCAGCAGTGCGTGGCCTTGCGTGCGCATGTGCCAATCCTGATCGACGGCTTTGCCCTGTCGCCGGAGTTGCTGCGTGCTCCGATCGCCCATGATGACTACCTCCAGGCCTTCTGCAGGCAAGTGGGTGCCAATGTCGACTGATATCGCCGGCGCGCTTGCCGCCCGCCAGGCCAGCGGAGAGAAACCGATGTCCACGCATGTGTATCAATGCCCCGTTCGCTGGTCCGACATGGACGTGTACGGCGTGGTCAACAATGTCTCGTTCCTGCGCCTGCTGGAGGAGGCCCGGGTGGACTTCATCTGGCGACTGGGGGCAGAGCAGGGCGATGCCTTCTTCGCCGGTGGTTCGGTGGTTGTCCGACACGCCATCGAGTACAAGCGGCCGCTGGTGCATCGCCATGAACCGGTGGCGATTCACATGTGGGTATCGGACATCCGTGCTGCGGCGGTCACCATCGAGTACGAGGTACGCGACGCAGAGAACCTGTGCGCCCTTGCCTCGACCACCATGGCGCCGTTCAACTACGAAGGGCGTTATCCAAGGACCATGACCGATGCGGAAAGCACGTTCTTCGAGCGCTTCTTCAATCCGCGCAGGGCTATCCCATGAACGGAGTCGCATCATGCGCTTGCTGAGGGTTGGCGCCGTTGGGCGCGAGCGCCCCTGCGCGGTTGCCGCCGATGGCTCGGTGCGCGATCTCGGGGGGTGGGTGCAAGACTGGACCGGGACCACGCTCGAGCGTTCGTTGCTGCATGACGTGGCCGGGCGTTTTGCCGAGCATTGGCAGGCACTGCCGGTGGTGGATGCACGCCGTGAGCGGATCGGCCCGGCGTTGCGCCCGGGGCAGATTCTGTCGATCGGTCTCAACTATCATCGGCATGCTCGCGAGGCCGGCATGCAGGTGCCCGACGAGCCGATTGTGTCGAGCAAGTCGGTACATGCCTTGGGTGGTCCCTTCGATGAGTTGATGTTGCCTTTGCGGGGCGACAAGACCGACTGGGAGGTCGAGCTGGGGGTCGTCATCGGCTGTCGTGCACGGTACCTGGCCACGCTCGAGGCAGCGGATGCCTGCATCCTTGGTTACTGCACCGCCAACGACTTGTCCGAACGCAGCTGGCTGCTCGAGCGCGGTGGGCAATGGATCAAGGGCAAGTCGTTCGACGGCTTCGCGCCATTGGGGCCTTACCTGGTCACCGCCGACGAGGTGCCCGCGCCCCAGGCGCTTGAACTCGTGTGTCGAGTCAATGGCCAGGTAATGCAGCATGACAGCACCGCCGACATGATTTTCGATGTACGCCAGCTCGTTCACTATCTCAGTCAGTTCATGACGCTCCACCCGGGCGACGTGATTCTAACCGGCAGCCCGGGCGGCATGGCCCTTGGGAGGGCCGACCAGCCGTTCCTGCGCGAGGGTGATGTGGTCGAGGCCGAGGTAATCGGCCTGGGCGCGCAGCGCCAGGTATGCCGCGTGTTTCAGCCGCCGATGATGAGTGGCGCTGACAATCCGTCGAGGAGTTGAAATGACCCTGCCTGCCGAAGCCTTTACCTATGCGGCGCTGCGCGAGGCGCCAGCCGCACTGCTTGAAGCACTCGAGTCGCGCTTTGCCCAACGTTTCTCCACTGCCCGCGCCGTGCGTGAGCAGCATGGGCGAGACGAGTCGGCCTATGTCGACGCGCCGTTGCCTCAGGCTGTGGTGTTCGCGCGAAGCACTGTTGATATCGTCGATACGGTGCGACTGCTCGCGGCCCATCGTGTGCCGTTGATTGCCTACGGCGCGGGATCGTCGGTTGAGGGCCATCTCCTGGCGGTGCAGGGGGGAATCAGCCTCGACCTCAGTCAGATGGACCGTATCCTGGCGATCCACCCAGAGGACATGACCGCCACTGTGCAACCCGGCGTCACTCGTTGTCAGCTCGAAGAGGCCTTGAAGGGAACAGGACTGTTCTTTCCCATCGATCCGGGGGCCGATGCTTCCCTGGGCGGTATGTGCGCCACGGGCGCCAGTGGTACCAACGCGGTACGCTACGGCACCATGAAGGAGAACGTCCTGGCGCTGGAGGTGGTAACCGCTCAGGGGGAGGTGATCCGTACTGGCACCCGGGCGAAGAAAAGCAGCGCCGGCTACGACCTTACCCACCTGATGGTGGGCAGCGAGGGCACCCTGGGTATTATCAGTGAGATCACCCTGCGCCTGCACCCGGTGCCTGAATCCATCTGTGCCGCCGTGTGCTCGTTCGACAGTATCGAACAGGCGGTCAACACGGCGATCCAGGTCATCCAGTGTGGTATCTCGGTGGCACGTATCGAGCTGATCGATGCCAACACGGTGCGCATGGTCAATACCCACAGCAAGCTTGAGTTGCCTCAAGCACCGATGCTGCTGATGGAGTTCCACGGCAGCGAGGCGGGTGCGCGTGAGCAGGCCCAGGCCGTGGAAGTCATCGCCGTCGATTGGGGGGGCAAGGCCTTCCAGTGGGCCGCCAGTGTCGAGGAGCGTCGGCGTCTTTGGACGGCACGTCACCATGCCTATTTCGCCGCGATCCAGTCGCGTCCGGGGTGCCGGGCGATCAGCACCGACACTTGCGTGCCGATCAGCCGTCTCGCTGAATGCCTGCTCGAGTCCATCGCCGAGGTTGATGCGGCAGGCTTGCCGTATTTCCTGGTCGGTCATGTCGGTGATGGCAACTTCCACTTCGGTTATCTGGTCGACCCTGATGACCGTCGCCAATGGCTGCTCGCCGAATCGCTCAACGATCGTCTGGTGGCGCGGGCGATCCGCCTGGGCGGCACCTGCACGGGCGAGCACGGCATCGGCCTGCACAAACAGGCCTATTTGCTGGCTGAGGCGGGTGAGGGCGCCGTGGCGATGATGCGTGCGATCAAGCGCACGCTGGATCCGTACAACATACTCAACCCGGGAAAGATCTTTTCCTTTGACTGAATGGCCAGGGAGGCATGGCAATGAACGACACTCCATCCCAGGCAGGCGTCAGCCTGCGCACGGTGTTGGTCACCGGTGGGTCGCGAGGCCTGGGCGCGTCGGTGGTCGCCGATCTGGTAGCCCGTGGCCTGAATGTGGGCTTCACCTACCTCAATAGTCAGGCCCAGGCCGAGGAACTGGTGGCATCGTTGGGCTCCGACAAGGTGCTTGCGCTACGTGCCGACGCATGCGATCCCCATGCCATCGAGCAGGCGGTCAAACACTGCGTGGGGCATTTTGGTTCGTTGGAAGGCTTGGTCAACAATGCCGGCATAACCCAGGACCGTAGCGCGTTGGCGATGAGTACGCAGCAATGGCAGGCGGTGATCGGCGGCAATCTCGACAGCGCCTTTCATGCCTGCAAGGCAGTGCTGCCGTTGTTCATGGAGCAAGGCCATGGTGCGGTGGTCAACATGGCTTCGGTGTCGGGTCTGATCGGTGTGCCAGGCCAGGCCAACTACTGCGCCAGTAAGGCCGGGTTGATCGGCATGACTCGCTCGATGGCCGTGGAGTTCGCCTCCCGGGGAGTACGTTTCAACGCCGTCGCACCGGGTTTTATCGATACCGACATGACCCGCAAGCTCAGCGAGCGACGGGTGGCCCAGGTGGTCGATCGTATTCCCATGCGCCGCTTTGGCACGCCCCAGGAAGTGGCGAAGGTCGTGGCGTTCCTGTTGTCGGACGACGCAGCCTACGTCACCGGGCAGGTCATGGTGGTAGACGGCGGCCTGGTAACCTGAGGCAGGCATGTGAGCCTGGCATTGCTCCAACTCTACTGCCACGGAGTGTGGGCACTGTGGCAGGCACTGCCGTTCGATCTGGAGTACCTGCGGACATTGCTGGTGGCTACACACCTGGGGTTGCAGCAGTGTCCGCGGGCCAACTGCGGACCGTTCTGAAAGCGTGACGGAGTGCTGCACATAACCGGTATGATATGGGCCCCATACCGGAGCCGCCCATGGCCAAAGACATCGACAACCCCTGCGTCTCGCTGTGCCAGCTCAACAGCGAGCTGTGCCTGAGCTGCGGTCGCACCCGGGACGAGATCCGCAAATGGCGGGGCATGAAACGCCCGGAAAAGATGGCGACCGTGCAGCGGGCCGCGACGCGGATGAAAGCCATCGTCAAGAAAAATGCCAGGCGCCAGGTCGTGGTGTCGTGAAGACGTAGTCCGAGGGTTCGAAGCGTTCCTGTGTGTCCATCTGCACATTGCGCAGGTGCGCAGTTTGCTGAAGGGCTGGAAACAGCGGTTCGGCGGCATAGCCGATGAGCAGGGAACGGCGCTGAGCGCCGCTGGCATTCAGGCTCGCGGCGTGCACCAGGTCTACATCGAACACCAGGGCGTCACCGGCTCGCCCCGCGAGCTGAAGGCTGCGGGACTCGTCGCTGTAATCGAAGGGCGGCTCGCCCGCCACGGGACGGTGACTGCCAGGGACAATACGGGTGGCGCCGTTGTCCGGGCCGTAATCGTCCAGGTAAACCATTACACCCACCGTGTCACCTGGGCGTTGCGTCGACAGGTCGCGGTGCAGCGCCTGATGGCCACCACCCGCGACGGGAGCACGGCCTTCCACCTGGTAGAGAAAGAAGCGTTCGCCGATCAGCGCGCCCACCGCCGCCAGTAACTGCGGTAGACGGCAGACCGCCTGGACCCGCTTGGCGCAGTCCAGATGTGAGTGGCGCCAGTCGCTGGCGCGCGGCACCGGCCACTGCTCCGAGGGTTTCATCCCGGTCTCGAAGTCACGGCGCAGTTCGTCCAGCCATTTTTCCGGGACTACCTGGCGAAGCAGGACATAGCCCGCCTGGTGGAGTTGCGCGTGGTGGGGCATGGTCGTCTCGCGGTCCCTGTCGATGGGCCAAGGTTAGTGAGCGCGGCTGACTTTTGCGAGGAGGGCGAGGCAGACTGCCGTCAATCACTTCTAGACTTGCGCAGATAAGCAGATAACCCCTATCTGTGGGAGAGCCCCATGCGCAGACTCTGGCAAAAGTACCTTGCACTGCTCGACGCCGACCTCAGTGCCAAGGTCTTCGACAATTTCAAGAACCTGCTGGTGTGCGCGCTGCTGTTCGCTGCGGGCACCGAGGCTATCCATGGCAACCAGCAGGTCCTGCTGGGGCTGTGGGTGTTCAGTTTCACCGGCTGGGGGTTGATCCTGGTGTCGGCGCTGCTGTTTCTGCTGAATGTCAGCGATACCTTGCACCGCCTGGCGAAGTTGCCCTACCACACGGTACTGCAGGTGATCCTCTGCCTGGTCTACCTGATCCTGGCGTCGCGGGTGGTCGAGATCGTCTGGAGCTTTCGGGCGGAGTAGGGGTATTCGGCAGGTGGCTGTAGCCTGGCGGCAACCTCACCGTCTCTGAATGTAATCGTTTCAGAAACATCAAAGACTTCTTGTTTCATCTTGAATGTCACATTTCCGTCATCACTCTGTGCGATTTTGCCCCGGCCTGAAACATGAAGTTACAGGTATACCGGGACGACAACGTCCTGATTCATAGAGAAAAGATAAGGAAATGTCATGTCGATGGCCTGTCAGATCATGGATACGTCTGAAAGTGGTGGCTGCGGCTGCAAGATACCTTCCAGTGTGCTTTCCAGGATCCTCTCGGAGACCGCAGCGGCCAGTACGGCGAGTAATGACAAGGTGGTCCTGGGCTTCGAGTCTTCCGATGATTGCGCGGTCTATGATGCCGGCGATCATTACCTGCTGTTCACCACGGATTTCTTCTCACCCATCGTCAACGACCCTTTCGTCTTCGGTCAGCTTGCGGCCAGCAATGCGGTGAGTGACATCTTCGCCTCCGGTGGCAAACCCCTGATTGCCAACTCGATCATGGCGTTCGACCCTGAGCAGGTTCCCGTCGATCAGGTCACGCAGATGATCCTGGGGGCGCAGTCGGTAATGAACCGGTTCAATGTGACCATCGTCGGCGGCCACACGATCAAGAACAGCCAGCCCTTGTATGGCTTCTCGATCATCGGCGAGGTGGAAAAACATCGTCTCAAGCAAAACAACACCGCCCGGGCGGGAGACCTGGTGGTCATGACCCGGCCGCTGGGCGTGGGAATCCTGGCCAATGCACTCAAGGTCGGCGTGCTCGATCAGGCGGACATCGCCGCGGCGACACTGGCCCAGATCACCGGCGACAATGCCTTCGGCCGGGTCCTGAGCGCGTGCGACGAGGTCAGCAGCCTGACCGACATCACCGGTTTTGGCCTGGTCGGCCATGCCTGCGAACTGGTCGGTCTCGGCCAGCTGGACATCGAGCTCGATACCCAGTCCCTGGCGTTCTATGAGGGCGCCGAGTCCCTGGCGGTCGCCGTCACGGGCGCTGACAGTGGGGTGTTCGCCAATATCCGCAAGTACGCCCAGTCCGTCGGCTACCAGGCCGAGCTGGCGCTGGCCAGGAAGTTCCTGCTGCACGATCCGCAAACCAATGGTGGCCTGCTGTTCACGGTGAGTGAGGCGGCGTTCGCGGCCAATCGCGAGGCATGGTCAGGCCACAGTCCGGATATGCACGTGATAGGCCGGGTGCTCGACGGGACGGGCAGGCTCCACATTCGCTGAGGTGCGGCCATGACGATCTATCCGGTAATGGCCGGTGTGGGGGTAATGGCCGGCTTCCTGTCGGGTCTGTTTGGTATCGGTGGCGGCATCATCGTGACGCCGTTGCTGGTGCTGCTCTACCCAATGCTGTCCGGCCAGAAACTGCCTATCGAAGTGATCACGGGACTGTCTTCGGTACAAGGCTTCTTTTCATCCCTGGTCTCTTTTGCGTTGCATCGGGTGCGGTTCCAGCCGGATTGGCGAGTGATCCGACAGTTCGCTTTGCCAATGGCCCTGGCTAACTTCCTGGCCTCGTTGCAGGCGGGCAGGTTCAGTGAGCAGTTCATCCTGTTGGTGTTTGCCGTGCTGGGCTTGCTTTCGCTGATCGTGACCTATGCATTCCGCAGGCCGGTGTCCGTGCTGGTTGAGCGTCCCTCCTTGTCGCTGCCGCTGACCGGATTGTTGTTGGGGGCGTTGTGCGGGCTGGTCGGGCAGGGAGGCGGATTCATCTACCTGCCGGTGCTGATCAGTCTGTTCGGCCTGCAGATCAAGCAGGCGATATCGACTTCGGCGCTGATCGGCATCATCGGCGCGAGTGGCGCGCTGCTTGGCAGGCTCGGCTCGATGGACACGTTCCTCGGTTACAGCGTCGAGCTGGTGCTGGGCATTGTCCTGGGTGGTTACCTTGGCGCGGCGCTCTCTCTCCGGTTGCAGTCTGCGCATCTCAAGCAGGCATTGAATGTCTTCATCCTGCTGTGCTCGATGGAACTCATGGCGCGCGTGCTCTTCTAGCAGGCGCATGACGATTCGCCTGAACGTGGCGAATGAAGGAATGAACGAATATGGAAGTTGCGATGAACGCGGTTTATGCGGATATCTGTGGTTCGGCGCCGGTCACCCAGGGTGTCAGTGACATGCTCCAGGCGTTGTTTTCGGCACGACAGTGCGCCAACCCCAATGCCAACCACGCACTGGGCATCCAGTTGCTCGAGCGGCTGGAACGTGCCCGAGGGTCTATCGCGGCATTGTTGAACGTGGACGCGCAGTGCCTGGTCTTCAACAGTGGCTCCAGCGAGGGATGTGCTCAGGTCTTCCATGACTTCTTCGAGCGGTACAGGCATGAGCGTCCGGTGGTGCTGCACTCGTCCATCGAGCACGCCTGCACGTTGCAGAACATCAGGCGCTACGGCCTTGAGGGGTTGCAGGCCTGCCCGGTCACCCATGACTCGGATGGCTTGCTCAACCTTGATCAGCTCGAACAACTGCTGGTGGCCCACGCCGGCCGTCCCCTGTTGGTATGCGTGATGGCGGTGCACAACGAGACCGGCGTGATACAGCCCATCGAGGCCATTGCCCGTCTGGTCCACACCCACGGCGGATTGCTCTACTCCGACATGACCCAGGCCATAGGCAAGATCCCGGTCGACCTGCACGGATCGGCTGTCGACTACGCGATTGCCTCCGGCCACAAGTTCGGCGCATTGCCGGGCGCAGGGTTCCTGTATGTGCGCAACCGCCATGGCCTGACGCCCATGATCGCCGGAGGGGGGCAGGAGGGCGGCCTGCGCGGCGGCACGCAGAACTATCCCGGCATCCTGTCGCTTGAGACCGCCCTGACCGAGAAGCATGCAGGGTTCGTTACAGACAACCTGGAAGCCGAGCGTTGTCGGGCGTCCTTTGAGTCGGCGTTGCAGGCAATGCTGGGGAAGGTCATTGTGGTCGGGGCTGGGGCGCCACGCGTTCCGTGCGTGAGTTTCCTTGCCTTGCCGGGCATCAACACGAAAAAGCTCCAGGTGGCGTTGAACGCACAGGCGATCTATGTTACGGGCGGGTCCGCCTGCTCGGATCGCAAGGCCAACCTTTCCAATACGGTCAGCCAACTGGGCTTTGCTGACGACGTGGCCGGCAGTACGTTGCGCATTTCCATCGAGGAGAAACGCTGTGCATTCGCCTACCAGCGGATCCTGGCCGGCATTGCCCATGCGTTGCGGCTGCCGCTGGCGGGGCAGGTGGAAAGGGTTGCGATGGCCTGATGAACTCCGTCACTTCCGGCTCGGCTTACCTGGATATCGATGCCTACGTCTGCAGTGTCGCTTAGGCTCATCCCTTTCAAGGGTTTTGCGAATTTTGGGATATGGCCGCTCTAGTTCAAGATTGCCGGGGTCGCTTTGCGACCCTTTCGCGGCACGAGGCCGCTCCTACAGGCGACCGCGTGCCCCTGTAGGAGCGGCCTTGTGCCGCGAAAGGGCTGCAAAGCAGCCCCGGCAATTCAAAGCCGGCCGCCAACTCTCATCACCCGTTGGCCAACACTTCCCGGCAAAAATCCCGGATAATGCCCGCCATTTATCCGTTCCCGCCCGCTTTTGGTACCCCTGCGCATGGAAATCAAGGTCAATTTTCTCGACAACCTTCGTCTCGAAGCCAAGTTCGACGACTTCACGGTGATCGCCGACCAGCCGATCCGCTACAAGGGCGACGGCTCGGCCCCGGGGCCGTTCGACTATTTCCTGGCCTCGTCGGCCCTGTGCGCGGCGTACTTCGTCAAGCTGTACTGCCAGACCCGCGATATTCCGACCGAGAACATCCGCCTGTCGCAGAACAACATCGTCGACCCCGAGAACCGCTACAACCAGATCTTCAAGATCCAGGTCGAGCTGCCCGAGGACATCTCCGAGAAGGACCGTCAGGGCATCCTGCGCTCCATCGACCGCTGCACCGTGAAGAAGGTGGTGCAGACCGGCCCCGAGTTCATCATCGAGGAAGTCGACAACCTCGACGCCGACGCCCAGGCGCTGCTGATGCCGGTGTCGGATACCAGTACCTACATCCCGGGCAAGGACCTGCCGCTGGAGCAGACCATCGCCAACATGTCGGCGATCCTCGCGGGCCTGGGGATGAAGATCGAGATCGCCTCGTGGCGCAACATCGTGCCCAACGTCTGGTCGCTGCACGTGCGCGATGCGCAGTCGCCGATGTGCTTCACCAACGGCAAGGGCGCGACCAAGGAAGCGGCGCTGGCCTCGGCGCTGGGCGAGTTCATCGAGCGGCTGAACTGCAACTTCTTCTACAACGACCAGTTCTGGGGCGAGGACATCGCCAACGCTGCGTTCGTGCACTATCCCAACGAGCAGTGGTTCAAGCCAGGCCCCAAGGACGCGCTGCCGGCCGAGATTCTCGACGAGCACTGCCTGGCGATCTTCAACCCCGACGGCGAGTTGCGCGGCTCGCACCTGTACGACACCAACTCGGGCAACAAGGAGCGTGGCATCTGCTCGCTGCCGTTCGTGCGCCAGTCGGACGGCGAGACGGTGTACTTCCCGTCCAACCTGATCGAGAACCTGTACCTGAGCAACGGCATGAGCGCCGGCAACACCCTGGCCGAGGCGCAGGTGCAGTGCCTGTCGGAGATCTTCGAGCGGGCGGTCAAGCGCGAGATCCTCGAAGGCGAGCTGTGCCTGCCGGACGTGCCGCAGGAGGTGCTGGCCAAGTACCCGGGCATCGTCGCCGGCATCCAGGGGCTGGAGGAGCAGGGCTTCCCAGTGCTGGTCAAGGACGCGTCGCTGGGCGGTGAGTTCCCGGTGATGTGCGTGACCCTGATGAACCCGCGCACCGGCGGCGTGTTCGCCTCGTTCGGCGCCCACCCGAGCTTCGAGGTGGCGCTGGAGCGCAGCCTTACCGAACTGCTCCAGGGCCGCAGCTTCGAGGGCCTGAACGACCTGCCGCAGCCGACCTTCGACAGCCTCGCGCTGACCGAGCCGAACAACTTCGTCGAGCACTTCATCGACTCCAGCGGCGTGGTGTCGTGGCGCTTCTTCGGCGCCAAGGCCGACTTCGAGTTCGTCGAGTGGGACTTCTCGGGCCACGGCGAGGACTCCAACCAGCAGGAGGCGCAGACTCTGTTCGGCATCCTCGAGGACCTGGGCAAGGAAGTGTACATGGCCGTGTACGACGACCTTGGCGCCATCGCCTGCCGCATCCTGGTGCCGGGCTATTCGGAGATCTACCCGGTCGAGGACCTGATCTGGGACAACACCAACCGCGCGCTGGGTTTCCGGGCCGACATCCTCAACCTGCACAAGCTGGACAACCGTTCGCTCAAGCTGCTGCTCAAGCGCCTGGATAATGCCGAGGTGGACGACTACACCACAATCACCACGCTGATCGGCGTCGAGTTCGACGACAACACGGTATGGGGCCAGCTGACCATCCTCGAGCTGAAGCTGCTGATCCACCTGGTGCTGCAGCGCTTCGAGGAGGCCAAGGAACTGGTCGAGATGTTCCTGCAGTTCAACGACAACACCGTCGAGCGCGGGCTGTTCTACCAGGCACTGAACGTGGTGCTGGAGGTGGTGCTGGACGATGAGCTGGAGATGGCCGACTACGAGCACAACTTCCGTCGCATGTTCGGCAACGAGCGGATGGACGCGGTGCTGGGCTCGGTGGACGGCAGCGTACGGTTCCATGGGCTGACGCCAACCAACCTGCAGCTCGAAGGGCTGGACCGCCACCTGCGCCTGGTGGAAAGCTACAAGAAGCTGCACGCGGCGCGGGCGCGGGCGGCAGGGCTCTGAGCCGAGCCGTTTCGAGTCGGGAAAAGGGTCGCTTGGCGACCCTTTTTCTTTAGCGCAACCGTAATACCCGGTCCAGGGACAGTGTCCCGCCGCCCCGGGCGATCAGCAGCAGGAGCAGGCCGGCCCAGGAAAGGTGGGTGGGCCAGGCGTCCGGGTAGACGAAGATCTCGATCACCAGGGTCATGCCCAGCAGGGCCAGAGCCGACAGCCGGGTAAACAGGCCGAGCACCAGCAACAGCGGGAACAGGTGCTCGGCGTAGGTCGCCAGGTGCGCCGCCAGCCAGGGAGACACCAACGGCAAGGCGTACTCGCTCTGGAACAGCTCGTAGGTACCGGGGGTGATGCTCAGCAGGCCTTCGACCTTGGTCCGACCTGACAGAAAGAAGACCGAGGCGATGCCCAGGCGGGCGACCAGGCACAGGACGCTGTCGCCGAGCAGGCGTTGCAGCTGTTCGGCGACGCGGTTCCAGTAAAGGCGCAGACCGTGGGGCGATGGGTTGGCGTGGCTGATGTCCATGGCGTTTTCCTCAGGTGAAGGCGAGCGGGCGCAAGGCCCGGGCATTCAGCAGCCCGCCAAGCAGGTCACTGAAGTCCAGGTCGGGTTGGGCGTGCAGGGCGAGCTGTGAGGCTTTGTCCAATGTGCAGCCGGCGGCACAGGCATCGAGGAAGGTGCATCCCCCCAGGCTCAACGGCTGGTGGACGACGCCTTCGTGGTCGCCGCTGAGCAGGGCGCCCTCGGCCACCCAAGGCTGATCCTCGGGCCAGGCCCTGCCGTCGCGGCTGTGGTGCCAGAGGCTGTAGGCAGGATGCTGGTCGAACCAGTGCCAGCGTACGCCGGAGCGCGGGCTTAAGTAGCTGCGTTCGAGGTCCGAGGCGGTCATGCCGGCCAGGTCGGCCAATGTCAGCCAGGGTTCGTCGACGGCACTGAACGCTTCGCACCAGGCGAAATCCAGCCGTGCGACATCCGCCAGGTAGCAAAGCCCATGAACGGGCTGCAACGCCTCGAGAAACGCCGGAAACGCCGCGCCATAGCGGATCAGTCGCACATCACAGGGCGGCGATTGCCGGGCATATTCCTCAGCGGCGTCGTGCATCCATTGCTGCCCGACCAGGGTTTCGACGCTGGGGAAGTTGGCGCGCAGGGCCTCGACACAACCGGCCAGCACTGTGTTGCGGTACACCGCGAACGCGGGCTGCGCCGTCAGTTCCGCCAGCTCAGGCGCGGGGCGCTGATGGAGCGCGTCGATGAAGGTGTTCTGGAACTGGCCGAGGCTGAGGTTCATGGCAAGGCTCCTGCCAGGTCGAGGGTGGCCTGGGCGAGGGCGCGTTCGGCGAGCAGTTCGTCGAACGCGGGGATGTTTCCGTCGCGCTCTATCAAGGTCGGGCGCGGACCGATACGGGCGATCAACTGCTGGTACAGCGACCACACCGGCGCGGCGATGGCGGCATCGTGGGAATCGACCAGCAGTGCGCCCTGGTCGTCGTGACTGTATCCGGCCAGGTGGATCTCGGTGATGGCTTGGGCCGGGAAACGGGCGAGGTAATCGGCGGCGTCGAAGCCGAGATTGTGGGCACTGACGTACACATTGTTGACGTCCAGCAACAGGCCGCAGCCGGTGCGTCGCACCAGTTCGGCGAGGAAGTCGATCTCGTCCCGGTCATGGCCCTGCAGGTGCAGGTAGTGGCTGGGGTTCTCGATGGAGATATGGCACCCCAGGGCATCCTGGGTGCGCTGGATGTTGCCGGCGATGCGGATCAGGGCCTCGTCGCTGCGTGGAAAGGGCAGCAGGTCCGGATGATACTGGCCGCGCCAGGTCGACCAGGCCAGGTGTTCCGACACCAGGGCCGGGTGTACCTGGTCGATCAGGGTACGCAGGCGCCGCAGGTGCGTGGCGTCAGGTTCGGCATCCGCCGCCAGTGACAGTGCCACGCCGTGCAGCGACAGCGGATGGCGCTCGGTCATCAGCGCCAGCCAGGCCAGGCGAGGGCCACCGACCATGTAGTTCTCCGGATGGACTTCGAACCACAACCCCTCGGCGTGGCAGGCCCAGGCCTGGTCATAGTGCTCGGCCTTGAGGCCGAGCCCTGCGCCCATCGGCGTATTCCCGTTCATGGTCGATGGCCTCTGCTCAGGATTTGATCGGGGTCAGCGAACCCATGCCGTTGGGGGTCTTGATCGAGGTGCAGGTACCCGCAGGCACGTTTTTCCACTGCATGCCGTCGTAGTCCTTTTTCGCGCTGCCGGCGCAGGTGGTACCGGCGCCGGCCTTGCAGTCGTTCTTGCCGGCCATGGCCACGCCGTAGCATTTCTCCATGGTGGCCGCCTTGGTGGTGTCGTCGGCCAGGGCTGCGCCTGCCAGCGAGGCGAGGGCGAGGGCGGCGGTGGCGAGGGCGAGGGTTTTCATGGTGTCGTCTCCAGAAGGTGGGGCCGTGGCGAGGTACCGGCGGCTCATGGAGTAGTTCGCGGCGATGGGCGAGGCGGTTACAGCGCCTGCAAAATATTTTTCGCCACCTGTGCCGGCCTCCTAAGGTAAGGAGGTAGCGTCGGTGCTTGCGCAGGGCGTTGCGGCGATGGTTGGATAAAAAAGAAACCCACAGACGGTGTAACCCCGGCGGCCGATGCAACGAACTAACCCACAGGACTTGCTCAGCGCACGCGAGTCACAGCTGCAGGCCCTGCTGTTGCTTGGGCTGGCCGGTGACGCTGGGGCCTATCGCGAATTCCTCGCGGCGTTGGCGGTGCACCTGCGCGGTTTTTTGCGTCGGCGCCTGGCGCGGCGGCCGGCTGAGGTCGAGGATTTGCTGCAGGAGGTGCTGCTGGCGGTGCACAATGCCCGTCACACCTACCAGGCGCAGCAACCGTTGACCGCCTGGGTGCAGGCGATCGCCCGCTACAAGCTGGCCGACCACTGGCGCGGCCAGGCCCGGCGCGAGGCGCGCCACGAGCCGCTGGAGGACGACAGCGAGCTGTTCGCCTGTGCTGATGAAGAGCCGGCCCAGGCCAGCCGGGACCTGAACAAGCTGCTCGGGCAGTTGCCCGACCGCCAGCGCCTGCCTATCGTCCACGTCAAGCTGGAAGGGCTGTCGGTGGAGGAAACCGCGCGTATCACCGGACTGTCCAGTTCGGCGGTGAAGGTGGGCATACACCGGGGGCTCAAGGCCCTGGGAAGGTTGATTCGAGGTAAAGACGACCATGAAGACCGATGAGCTGATCAGCCTTCTGGCGACCGCCGCAGAGCCGGTGGATCGTCACGTGCTGGTGCGTCGCCTGCTGCTGGCGCTGCTGGCCGGCATGTTGGGCGCGTTGCTGATGACCGTGGCCATCTACGGAGTGCGCAGCGATCTGGCCGAGGTGGCGCGCACGCCGCTGTTCTGGGCCAAGCTGGCCTTGCCCACCAGCCTGGGGTTGCTGGCCCTGTGGCTGACCCAGCGCCTGGCCAGGCCGGGTGTGCGCGGTGGCGCACTGTGGGGATTGCTCGGCTTGCCGCTGCTGCTGGTATGGCTGGGGGCAGCCGTCAGCCTGGCCGGCGCGCCGGTGGAGGCCCGCGCCGACCTGATCTTCGGCCGCACCTGGCGCACCTGCGCGTTGAACATCGCCCTGCTCTCGGCACCCGTGTTCGCCGCCGTATTCTGGGCCCTGCGCGGCCTGGCGCCGACCCGGCTGCGCCAGGCCGGCGCTGCCGGCGGGTTGCTCGCCGGCTCCACCGCGACCCTCGTGTACTGCCTGCACTGCCCGGAAATGGCGGTGCCGTTCTGGGGGCTGTGGTACCTGCTGGGGATGTTGTTGCCGACCGTAATCGGGGCGTTGGCAGGGCCACGACTGCTGCGTTGGTGAACGGCCCCGGCCGAGCAGGCCGGGACGCGCCATCACCAGCGATAGGTCAGGTCTGCAGTCACCGTGCGTCCGGCGCCGAGCAGGCAGGCTACCGTGGCGAAGCAACCCGCCACATAGTACTTGTCGGTAAGGTTCTTCACGTTCACCTGGGCCGACAGCCCCTCCAGGCCTGGGTCGGCCTTGCCGAAGTCGTAGGACAGCATCGCATCGACCAGGGTATAGCCCGGTACCTCGAAGGTGTTCTGCGCATCGCCGTAGGTCGCGCCGGTGTAGCGCACGCCGAGCCCCGCGCCCAGCCCGGCCAGCGGACCGCCCTGCAGGGTGTAGTCGAGCCACAGCGAGGCCAGGTGGCGGGGTACGCGCACCGGCGTGTTGCCCTTGTTGCTTACGCCCTGCGCATTGGGATTGTCCTTGCTCACCTCGACATCGTTGTAGGTGTAGGCGGCGATCAGGTTCAGGCCATCGACCGGCTTGGCCACGCCTTCCAGCTCGATCCCGCGGGAGGTGACTTCACCCTGTTGCACGCTGAACCCCGGATGCGCGACGTCCGAGGTGGCGACGTTCTGCCGGCGCAGGTCGAAGGCCGCCAGCGTGACGTAGTTTTCTGTGCCGGGAGGCTGGTACTTGATGCCGACCTCGTATTGCTTGGCGGTCTCCGGTTCGAAGGGGGAGCCATCGAAGCTGTTGCCGCTGGCCAGCTTGAACGACTCGCTGTAGCTGACATAGGGGAACAGCCCCAGGTCGAAGTTGTAGCCCAGCGAGGCACGGGTGGTGGTGGCCTCGTCGGTGATCACCTGGTGGCTGTCGGCGATGCGGTTGGTGCTGTCCTGGCGTGCCCAGTCGTGACGCACGCCAAGGGTCGCGATCCAGTTGTCCAGGTGGATCTGGTCTTGCAGGTACAGCCCCAGCTGCCGGTCATCCCGGGCGCTGGACAGCAGCGAGGTGTAGCGCGAGGTGTCGATGTTCACCCCGCGTGCAGGGTCGTAGATATTGATCGACGGCGCGTCGCCATGGCGCACGTCCTGGCTGCGATGGCCACGCAGGTAATCGGCGCCCAGCAGCAGGTCGTGGCGCACGGGGCCGGTGGCGAAGTTGGCCAGCAGCTGGTTGTCGAGGGTGTAGTTGTCGCTGTCGTAATCGCGCAGCTCGTAGTAGCGGGCCAGGGTGTTGCCGTTGATCACGCCGCTGTTGCGAAACAGCTGGTCCTGGTAACCGTGCATGTGGCTGTAGCGCAAGTTCTGGCGAAAGCTGAACGTCTCGTTGAAACGATGGGTCAGCTCGTAGCCCAGGTTGTTCAATTCCGACTGCTCGCGGTCGAAGCCGGGTTCGTTCAGTGAGCGGTGACGCGGCACGCGCCCGTTGGGGTTGGAGCCGTCGAACAGCGAATAGGCCATGTTCGAGGTGAACAGGTTGGTGTTCTTCTGGTAGGAGGCCAGCAGGGTCAGGCTGGTGTCCTCGGAGGGTGCCCAGGTCAGGCTGGGGGCGATGTACTGGCGGTCATCCTTGATGCCGTCGATCTCGTTGTCGGCGTCGCGGCCGAGCATCACCAGGCGATAGGCGAGGGTGCGCTGGTCGTCCAGCGTATCGCCAACGTCCAGGCTCAGCTGCTGGCGGTCATGGTTGCCCAATGACAGGCCGACTTCGCGGTGGGCGGTGAACAGCGGCTTCTTCGACACCAGGTTGACCATGCCGCCGGGTTCGCCCTGGCCGTAGATCACCGAGGCCGGGCCCTTGAGCACTTCGATGCGTTCCAGGCCGTAGGGCTCGGGAGCGTAGTAGCCGGTGTTGTTGTTGCGCAGGCCGTCGGTGTAGGCATCGCTGTTGATCTGCTGGAAACCGCGCACCATCAGGGTGTTGTCGGTGGGGTTGTTGCCGGACACATTGGTGTGCACGCCCGCGGTGTAGCCCAGGGCCTCGGTGATGGTCTGCGCGCCTTGCGCCCTGATGCGCTCGCGGGTGACCACCGAGACCGACGCCGGCGTCTCGATCAGCGCGCTGTCGGTCTTGCTGGCGCTGCTGGCGCGGGTCGCCAGGTAGCCGTCCACGGCGCCATAGGCGCTGTCGGTGCGGGCATCCACGGCGGTCGGGGCCAGTTGCAGCGCGGCGCCTTGCGCCTGGGGCATCAGCCGGTACTGGCGCTCGCCACTGGGCACGGCGACCAGGCCACTGCCTTGCAACAGGCGTTCGAGGGCCTGGTCAGGGGTGAAGTCGCCTTGCAGCGGGGTGCTGGTCTTGCCCTGGCTGAGGTGGCCGTCGCCGACGATGTAGATGCCGGCGACGCTGGCCAGGCGATTGAGCTGTTGCGCCAGCGGCCCGGCCGGCAGGTCGTAGCGGCGCGGGCCCTCGTCGGCCATGGCGGGGCTGGCGGCCAGCAAGGGCAGGGCCAGCAGCAGGGGGCGCAGGCGCACCGGGAGCGAAAGCAGAGGCATGGGGGTTCCTTGTGAGGGCAGATGGTTCATCTGCTAATCCGAGCGAGGACGGAAAAATCGGAACACCTCTGCAAAATATTCTTGTTTCGCCTAGAGCGGCTCGATGCTGTGCCACCAGGGCAAGGGACTGCGCACGCGAATCGGCAGGGCGCTTTCGAGCATGGCCAGGGTGCGGGCCGGGTCGTTGGCGGGGAAGCTGCCCATGACCCGTAGCTGCTTCACCTCAGGGGAGAGGCCCAGGTAGCCGGGCAGGTTGGCGCGCAGTTGTTCGGCAAAGGCCTCGAGGGTGATGTTGTTGGCCAGCAGGCGCCCGTCGCGCCAGGCCTGGCGGGCTTCGTCGACCGGCTGCGGGGCCTGCGCGCGATGGCGGTCGAAGTCTGCCTGCCAACCGGCTTGCACCACCAGGTCGCGGGTGCCGTCACTGGGCTGCAGGCGAACCGCGCCGTCGAACACGCTCAGGCGGGCATCGGCATCGCGCTGCCAGACGCTGAAGCGGGTCCCCAGGGCCTGCAGCCGGCCCTGGCGGGTGTCGATCACAAACGGGCGCGTATCCTGGGCAGTGGCCACCAGCACTTCCCCGGTCAGCAACTCCAGGCGGCGCAAGTCGGCGCGGTAGTCGATGTTCAACGCGGTATTGGCGTTGAGCCACAGCTGGCCGCCATCGGGCAGGCGCATCGCCCGTATTTCTCCGGTGGCGGTGTGCTGGTCGGCGCCCAGGGCCAGCAGTTGCTTTTGCGTCGCCGGAAAGCGCCATCCGGCCCAGGCCAGCACGCCACTGCCGCACAGCAGCGCGAGCATGCCCAGGGCACGACGGCGGCCGAGCTCGCCGCGCCGCACACTGCCCAGCGCCTGCAGCGAGGCATCGGCCTGCAGTTGCAGGGGCTCGAAACGCTGGCTGATGCGTTCGACGTGCGACCAGGCCACCTGATGAACCACAGCGGCCTCATGCCATTGCTGCCAGCGCAGGCGCAGGGCCGGATCCCCGGGCGCGGCGAGCAATTGCGCGTACCAGTGCGCGGCGGCCTGCAGGGTGGCATGGTCGGGACGCTGAGCCGCGCTCATTGCAGTTCCAGTTCGAGCAGCAGGCACTGGTACATGGCCTGGGACATGTACTTGGTCACGCTGCGCTCGGACACCTGCAGGCGATTGGCGATCTCGCGGTAGCCCAGGCCCTGCACCTGGGCCATGAGGAACGCCTGGCAGACCTTCTCGGGCAGGCGGGTGAGCATCTGCTGCACCTGCTCAAGTGCCTCGAACACCAGGGCGCGTTCCTCTTCGCTGGGTGCCAGGGGCTCCGGCAGCGCCGCCAGCGCCTCGAGCCAGGCCTGTTGCAGGTGCTGGCGGCGCCAGAAGTCGATGCACAGGTGGCGCGTTATGGTGCCCAGGTAAGCCCGGGCATGCTGGTCGCTGTCGAACTGGCGGGGTTTGCTCAGCAGGCGCACGAAGACGTCGTGGGCCAGGTCGGCGGCATCGCTGGCGTTGCCCACGCGCTTGTACAGCCAGCTGCGGATCCAGCCATGGTTAGCGCTGTAGTAGGCGTGGACCTGCTGGTCGAAGGGTTTGTCGAGGCTCGGCATCGAGGCGTCCGTCCGCTGTGCGATAAAGTCTCATATGAGAATTTATCGCAATAATAGTGCAGCGGTAGTGGTGGCAGCAATGCCTTCCGTAGTAGCCGTAGGTCGTGCTGGCGTAACTCACGGGCTTATTGCGGGCCCGGCATTCGAGAGTCCCTGAAACTCTGTCAGAGCAGGGGCTGCGCTTCGGTTCCCCTGTAGGAGCGGCCTTGTGCCGCGAAAGGGCTGCGTAGCAGCCCCGGCGATATCAGCTTGATGCACAAATCCTGGGCCGCTACGCGCCCCTTTCGCGGTACAAGGCCGCTCCTACAAGGCAACGTGTGAAGCCTTCAGGCTGTTGTGACCAGGGGCAATGTCACCAGTAGCGCCAGCCCGCCCTCGGCCCGGCGCTGCGCCGAGATACTGCCACCATGGGCCTCGCAGATAGCCTGGGCGATCGACAGGCCCAGGCCACCGCCGCCGCTGACCCGCGCCCGCGACTGCTCCGCGCGCCAGAAGCGCACGAACATGTTGCCCAGGTCCTTTTGCTCGACCGCTTGCCCACGGTCAAGGAATTCCAGCTGCACGCAGCCTTTGGCCTGGCGCACGGCGACACTGAGCTCGCGGCCGTCGGAGGCGTACTTGAGGGCATTCTCGATCAGGATGTTGATCAGCTGGCCGACCCGCGCCGGGTCGGCCTCGATCACCACGTCATCGGCCAGCGCCGTGTGCAACTGCATCCCGGCGGCCTCGAACTGCGGCGCGAACCAGGCCAGGCGCTCCTCGACCAGCCTGGCCGGGGAGAACCGGCTGATGTGCAGGGGCAATTGCCCGGCATGGGCCAGGGACAGCAGGTGCAGGTCGCCCACCAGGGTATTGAGGTTGTACAGCTGGTTCTGCACCAGGCGCAATTGCTCGGGGCACAGCGGGAACACCTCGTCGAGCATGCCCTGCACCCGACCCAGGGCGGCATTGAGCGGGGTGCGCAGTTCATGGGCCAGGTTGGAGCTCGACTCGGCCACTTCGCTTTCGTACAACGCCAGGCGTTCGACCAGCTTGTTGAAGTCGGTGCACAGGCGCTGCATTTCCTTAGGCTGGCGCGGGTGCTGGCTGACCCGCACGCTGAGGTCACCCTCGGCCACTCGCCGTGCCCCTACGGCGATCTGGCGGAACTGCCGGGACAACGGCCTGGACAGGTACAGGCCGACCATCAGGGTGAACGGGATGACCACGATGACGAAACCGTACAGCACCAGCCAGTCGATGCTGTTGCCGGGGCCGGGAAGAAAGTCGTGGATGTCGTAGTAGGTCTGCAGCAACTGCCACAGCCGGGACTCGTTGCGCGGCACATCGGCCAGGCCGGCCAGCAGCGCGGCGCGGTCCTCGGGCCGCATCGACTGCAGCACCAGGAAGTCGCTGATCCAGAAGTACAGGTACATGCACACGGTGATGGTGATCACCGCGCCGACGGCGAGCAGGGTCATTCTCAGGCCGACCCACAGCCACAGCGGACGTTTGCGCATGGCAGTCAGCGGAACCGGTAGCCCACGGAGCGCACGGTCACCAGCACGCCGCTGATGCCCAGGGCCTCGAGCTTGCGCCGCAGGTTGTGCACATGGGTGTCGATGATGCGCACCAGGGCATCGCTCTCGGGCATGCACAGCTCCAGCAGTTCCTCGCGGCTGAAGGCCTTGGTCGGGGTGCGCAGCAGCGCGGCGAGCAGGAGCAGTTCCGAACGGGTCAGATCGAGCACCTGCTCTTCACCATTGCTAGCCCGCACCCCGGCCACGAAGCGTTCGGCATCGACCCAGACGCCCTGGCACTCCAGGCGCTGGCGACTGTCGGCCGGCGCGCCATAGCGGCGCAGCACCGCGTGTACCCGGGCCACCACTTCCTTGGGGTTGCAGGGTTTGACCACGTAGTCGTCGGCGCCGTAGCGCAGGGCGCCGATCTTGTCCGGCTCGTCGCCGATGGCGGTGACCATGATCACCGGGGTGTCGGCGCCGCGGCGGATCTCGGTCAGCAGCTCCGGGCCGGACATTTTCGGCAGCATCATGTCCAGCAGCACGATCGCCGGCGTGCGCTGGCGGAACAGGGCCAGCCCACGGGCACCGTCCTCGGCGATGTCCACCTCGAAGCCGTCGCGCTTCAGGTAGGCCTCGAGGATGCTTGCACCATCGGCGTCGTCCTCGACGATCAATACGCGCTTGGCGATCATGGGTTGCCTCGTGGGTCGCGCAGCCCGGCCAGCACCTCGGCGGCGGTGGTGACGTGGCCGAAATGGTGTTTCCACAGGTCGATGCCCAGCTGCCCGGAACGGTCCAGCGAGGAGCCCATGGTCAGGTCGGTAACCAGCGTCGGCGTCAGGCCCGCATCGAACAGGGCGAAGCCGGCGGCCAGTACGCAGGTCTCGGTCTGCAGCCCGCACACAAGCACGCGCTCGACGCCCAGGCGCTTGATGTAGTCCAGTGTCTCGGCGGTCTGGCCATAGCCATGCTTGACGAACACCTTGTCCGCCTCGACCAGGGCCACATCCTCAGCAGCCGGGTGCCAGCCGAGCTGGCGCTGGAACGGGGTGACCTGCTCGTCGTGCAGCTCGATCGAGGCGATGGTGGGGATGTGCGCCGACAACACGCGGATGCCATCCACCAGTTTCTCGGAGGGGCTGAAGGTGGATTGCACATCGACGATGAGCAGGACTTGCTGCATGGCGGATTCCCGGACGCGGTTCGAAGGTGGGCGAGTATACCGCCGCGCGCGGGAATTATGCGCCTAGGGGCTGGCACCGGGCCCAGCCACGGTTCACGTAGGGAGCATGTGTAACGTGGGAGCGGGCTTGCCCCGCGAACACCGGCATCGCGTCGCCTGCATCGCGGGGCAAGCCCGCTCCCACGCAGCCCTCTCACCGCAAGGGCTCATACAAGCTGCTAGGCCGCCAACCGCCCGCTGGCAATCGCCTCCGAGGCCGCCAGCATCGCCCGCAGCAGCACCGCGCAGCCGGCCGCGAGGTCCTCGGGGGCGGCGTTCTCGATTTCGTTGTGGCTGATGCCGCCCTCGCAGGGCACGAAGATCATCCCGGCTGGGCCCAACTCGGCGAGGAAGATCGCGTCGTGCCCGGCGCCGCTGACGATGTCCATGTTCGCCAGGCCCAGGTTGCGCGCCGAGTCGCGCACCGCCTCGACACAGCCCTTGTCGAAATACAGGGCGGGGAAGTCGGCGGTGGGCACCAGTTCGTAGCTCAGCCCGTGCTTGGCCACGGTGGCCTCGATCACCTGGCGCACCTCGGCGATCATCGCGTCCAGTTGCTGGCCTTCGAGATGACGGAAGTCCAGGGTCATGCGCACTTCGCCGGGGATCACGTTGCGCGAGCCGGGGTAGGCCTGCAGGCAGCCGACCGTGCCGCAGGCATGGGGTTGGTGGGCGAGGGCGGTGCGGTTGACCGCCTCGACCACGGCGGCGGCGCCGACCAGGGCGTCCTTGCGCAGGTGCATGGGGGTGGGGCCGGCGTGGGCCTCGACACCGCGCAGGGTCAGGTCGAACCACTTCTGGCCGAGGGCGCCGAGCACCACGCCGATGGTCTTGCGTTGGTCCTCGAGGATCGGGCCCTGTTCGATGTGGGCCTCGAAGTAGGCGCCCACCGGGTGGCCAGTCACGACGCGGCTGCCGGCATAACCGATGGCGTTCAGCGCCTCGCCGACGCTCACGCCCTGGGCGTCGCGCTTGGCGAGGGTCTCTTCTAGGGTGAACTTGCTGGCGAACACCCCCGAGCCCATCATGCAGGGGGCGAAGCGCGAGCCTTCCTCGTTGGTCCACACCACTACCTCCAGCGGCGCCTCGGTTTCCACGCCCAGGTCGTTGAGGGTGCGGATCACCTCCAGCCCGGCCATCACGCCGAAGCAACCGTCGAACTTGCCGCCGGTGGGCTGGGTGTCGATATGGCTGCCGGTCATCACTGGCGGCAGCTTGGCGTTGCGCCCGGGGCGGCGGGCGAAGATATTGCCGACCGCGTCGATGCTCACCGTGCAGCCGGCCGCCTCGCACCACTGCACGAACAGGTCGCGGGCCTGGCGGTCGAGGTCGGTCAGCGCCAGGCGGCAGACGCCGCCCTTGGCCGTGGCGCCGAGGCGGGCCAGGTCCATCAGTGACTGCCACAGGCGGGCGCTGTCGATGTGGTGCTTGCTTGACTGCAGAACTTCCTTGGCGAGGGTGGTCATGGGTGTCTCCTCAGGCTGTTGTTTTGGCATCACGTGGGAGCGGCAGAGCATCAAGGCAACGGCTTGGCCAATCGCGCCGGCCCACGCACCGCGAGGCCGCCGAGGGCGTAGTAGAGCCCGCCGCCAAGCAGCGAGCCGGTGAACCAGCCATAGTCGTAGAACCAGCTGAAACTGCTGTTGCCGATGGCCATCACGGTCAGCGCCACCGGCACGCCGAAGGCGACGAACCCGGCCCAGTTCCAGGCCGGGTAGACGTCGTCGCGGTACAGCCCGGCCAGGTCCAGGTGCTGGCGGCGCACCAGGAAGTAGTCCACCACCATGATCCCGGCGATTGGCCCGAGCAGGCTGGAGTAGCCCAGCAGCCAGTTGGAGTACACGCTTTCCAGGCTCAGGTCGGAGACGATCCAGCCGAGCTTCTTGAGCAGCTCGTGGCCCATCAGCGCCAAGCCGATGAAGCCGGTCAGCCAGACCGCGCGGCTGCGCCCGATCAGGCGCGGGGCGATGTTCTGGAAGTCGTTGGTGGGCGAGACGATGTTGGCCGCGGTGTTGGTCGACAACGTGGCGATGATGATCAGCGCCATGGCCAGGGCCACCCAGCCGGGGCTCTGGATATGGCCGATCAGGCTCACCGGGTCGGATACCGTCTGGCCCACCAGCGAGGCGGAGGCAGCGGTCATGATCACGCCCAGCGAAGCGAACAGGAACATGGTCAGTGGCAGGCCGAAGATCTGCCCGAGGATCTGGTCCTTCTGGCTCTTCGCATACCGGCTGAAATCGGGGATGTTCAGCGACAGCGTGGCCCAGAAACCGACCATGGCGGTAAGCCCGGCGCAGAAGTAGCCGACCACGCTGGCGCCCTCGGGGCGCTTGGGCGGCTGCGCCAGCAGTTCGCTCATCGACATGTGCGGCAGCGCCCAGAACAGCAGGCCGACACCCACCGCCACCAGCAGCGGCGCCGACAGCGTCTCCAGCCACTTGATCGACTCGGCGCCGCGCAGCACCACCCACAGGTTCAGCGACCAGAACAGCATGAAGCCGATCACCTCGCCGGTGCCGCCCAGTGCCTTCCACTCGGGGAACAGCGAGCTGAGGAACAGGTGGATGGCCAGCCCGCCGAACATCGTCTGGATACCGAACCAGCCGCAGGCCACCACGGCGCGGATCAGGCACGGCACGTTGGAGCCGAAGACGCCGAACGAGGCGCGCAGCAGCACCGGGAAGGGAATGCCGTACTTGGTCCCGGGGAAGGCATTGAGGGTCAGCGGAATCAGCACGATGAGGTTGGCCAGCAGGATCGCCAGCAGCGCCTCGCCCACGCTCAGGCCGAAGTAGGCGGTGAGCACGCCGCCGAGGGTGTAGGTAGGCACGCAGATGGACATGCCCACCCACAGCGCTGTGATGTGCCACTTGTTCCAGGTGCGCTGGTGCACCTTGGTCGGGGCGATGTCGTGGTTGTAGCGGGGGCTGTCGAGGACGTCGCTGCCGGCGTCGAGCTCGAACAGGCCATGCTGCTCGACCACTTGCGATCTGCTCTGTTGCATGGGGTTCTCCAGGTCTTTTTCTTGTAGTTGTCGCTCATCGGGCTGACGCGATGGCCGGAGTACACACACCACCAGTACTGCACCTCCGGCGCGGCCAGGCGGTTGTGGCCTGCGTTTTCAACAAACGTGCCGGGAAAGCCTGCGCCTTCCCGGCGGCCGCCGCCGACCGGAGGTAACTCACTGTCTTGCAAAGGCATTCTTCAGCGCGACGACGAGGGTGGAGTGGGCACCCTGGTACGCCGTCTGTCTGGCCGGTCCATCACCCGCGTGGTTCAAACGGGTGCAACCTGGAAAACCACCGGCGCGGCCTGCGCCATCCAACCAGGAAACAAACAGCTGATTTTGCGTAGAAAATCTTGACCAATTTGGCTTCCTGTCAAGTGCGTCAAAATGGTGAAGGGGTGTCACATTTTGGTGATTTCTATAAATTATTGTTGATAATCAATAAGATACTAAATCAGATATTTGCATATATTTTTTCTTGATCAATATCCGATCAGATACTAGCCTCGATTCTTGTCAGGCCTGACAGGATTGAGTAAATCGCCTCCAGCGCCCGGCCCGAAACAATTCCAAGAACCGGCCAGAAGACCGGTCAGCCTGCGAGGAAAACGGCATGTCCCTGTTGATCCGTGGCGCCACCGTGGTTACCCATGAAGAGAGCTACCGTGCAGATGTCCTGTGTGTCGATGGCCTGATCCGCGCCATCGGCAGCAACCTCGAAACCCCGACTGATTGCGAAGTACTCGACGGCACAGGGCGGTACCTGATGCCCGGCGGCATCGATCCGCATACCCACATGCAGTTGCCGTTCATGGGCACGGTGGCCAGCGAGGACTTCTTCAGCGGCACCGCTGCGGGCCTGGCCGGGGGCACCACCTCGATCATCGACTTCGTCATCCCCAATCCGCAGCAATCGCTGCTCGAGGCGTTTCACACCTGGCGCGGCTGGGCGCAGAAGAGCGCCAGCGACTACGGCTTCCACGTCGCCATCACCTGGTGGAGCGAGCAGGTGGCCGAGGAGATGGGCGAGCTGGTGGCCAAGCATGGGGTGAACAGCTTCAAGCACTTCATGGCCTACAAGAACGCGATCATGGCCGCCGACGACACCCTGGTGGCCAGCTTCGAACGCTGCCTGCAACTGGGCGCGGTGCCGACGGTGCACGCCGAGAACGGCGAGCTGGTGTATCACCTGCAGAAGAAACTGCTGGCCCAGGGCCTGACCGGGCCCGAGGCGCATCCGCTGTCGCGCCCCTCGCAGGTCGAGGGTGAGGCCGCCAGCCGCGCCATCCGCATCGCCGAGACCCTCGGCACACCGCTGTACCTGGTGCACGTTTCCAGCCGCGAGGCGCTGGACGAGATCACCTATGCCCGGGCCAAGGGCCAGCCGGTGTACGGCGAGGTGCTGCCGGGCCACCTGCTGCTGGACGACAGCGTCTACCGCGACTCGGACTGGGCCACCGCCGCCGGCTATGTGATGAGCCCGCCGTTCCGCCCGCGCGAGCATCAGGGCGCACTGTGGGGGGGACTGCAGTCGGGCAACCTGCATACCACGGCCACCGACCACTGCTGCTTCTGCGCCGAGCAGAAGGCCATGGGCCGCGACGATTTCAGCCGTATTCCCAACGGCACCGCCGGTATCGAGGACCGCATGGCGGTGCTGTGGGATGCTGGGGTGAACAGCGGGCGCCTGTCGATCCACGAGTTCGTCGCGCTGACCTCCACCAACACCGCGAAGATCTTCAACCTGTTCCCGCGCAAGGGCGCGATCCGCGTCGGCGCCGACGCCGACCTGGTGCTGTGGGACCCGCAGGGCACGCGCACGATCAGCGCCCAGACCCATCACCAGCGGGTCGACTTCAACATCTTCGAAGGCCGCACCGTGCGCGGCATCCCCAGCCACACCATCAGCCAGGGCAAGGTGCTCTGGGCCGATGGCGACCTGCGCGCCGAGCCGGGCGCGGGGCGCTATGTGGAAAGACCGGCGTATCCGTCGGTGTACGAGGTGCTGGAGCGGCGGGCCGAGCACCAGCGGCCGACACCGGTTCAGCGCTGAGGCCTTTCGCGGCACAAGGCCGCTCCTACAGCAGAACGCGATCCCCTGTAGGAGCGGCCTTGTGCCGCGAAAGGGGCGCAAAGCGCCCCCTGATAACAACACAGACACATGCTCCTGTTGACTGCCATCCCTCAGAACGGACAGGCGAGTGACCGCCGCCTGAGCCCATAAAAAAGCGAGAGGCTACAACCGTGATCGACGCCCTGAACCACTTGCCGCGCCCCCGGGCCGGCGCAGACCAGCTGGCCGAGGCCTTCAGTGACCTCGCACCCCCGCTCACCGCCCGCCAGGCCGCCGTCGAAAGCGCGCGCTGCCTATACTGCTACGACGCGCCTTGCGTCAATGCGTGCCCCAGCGAGATCGACATCCCCTCGTTCATCCATCGCATCAGCGACGAGAACCTGCAGGGCGCTGCCGAACGCATCCTCTCGGCCAACATCCTCGGCGGCAGCTGCGCCCGGGTGTGCCCCACCGAGATCCTCTGCCAGCAGGCCTGCGTGCGCAACAACGCCCAGGAATGCGCGCCGGTGCTGATCGGCCAGCTGCAGCGCTATGCCCTGGACCACGCCGGCTTCACCGAGCATCCATTTCAGCGCTCGCCGGCCAGCGGCAAGCGCATCGCCGTGGTCGGCGCCGGCCCCGCCGGGCTGTCCTGCGCGCACCGCCTGGCCATGCACGGCCATGACGTGGTGATCTTCGAGGCGCGGGAAAAAGCCGGTGGCCTCAACGAGTACGGCATCGCCCGCTACAAGCTGGTGGACGACTACGCCCAGCGCGAAGTGGAATTCCTGCTGGGCATCGGCGGTATCGAGATCCGCCATGGCCAGCGCCTGGGCGCCAACCTGTCGCTGGGCGAGCTGCATGCCCAGTACGACGCGGTGTTCCTCGGCCTGGGCCTGGATGCCGTGCGCCAGCTAGGCCTGGCGGACGAGGACGCGCCGGGCCTGCTCGCCGCCACCGCGTACATCCGCGAGCTGCGCCAGGCCGACGACCTCACCCAGTTGCCGCTGGCCGACCGCTGCCTGGTGCTCGGCGCCGGCAACACCGCCATCGACATGGCCGTGCAGATGAGTTGCCTGGGCGCCCGCGACGTCAACCTGGTGTACCGTCGCGGCGTGTCCGATATGGGGGCCACCGGTCACGAACAGGACATCGCCAAGCACAACCAGGTGCGTCTGCACACCTGGGCCCGGCCCGATGCCGTGCTGCTGGATGATGCCGGGCGTGTACGCGGCATGCGGTTCGCGCGCACCCAGCTGGTCGACGGACGCCTGGGCGATACCGGCGAGACCTTCGAGCTGGCCGCCGACGCCATCTTCAAGGCCATCGGCCAACGCTTTGACGACGCAAGCCTCACTGATCCGCTGGCGGCGCAACTGGCCCGCGACGGCGAGCGCATCCAGGTGGATGCGCACATGCAGACCTCGGTCCCCGGCATTTACGCCGGCGGCGACTGCACCGCGCTGGGCCAGGACCTTACCGTCCAGGCCGTGCAACATGGCAAGCTGGCCGCCGAAGCCATCCATGCCCAACTCATGCTCAACGTGGAGGCTGCGTAAATGGCCGACCTGTCCATCGAATTCGCCGGCATCAAGGCGCCCAACCCGTTCTGGCTGGCCTCCGCGCCACCCACCGACAAGGCCTACAACGTGGTCCGTGCCTTCGAGGCCGGGTGGGGCGGGGTGGTGTGGAAGACCCTGGGCGAGGACCCAGCGGCGGTCAACGTGTCGTCGCGCTACTCGGCGCACTTCGGCGCCAACCGCCAGGTGCAGGGCATCAACAACATCGAGCTGATCACCGACCGCTCGCTGGAGATCAACCTGCGCGAGATCACCCAGGTGAAGAAGGACTGGCCTGACCGCGCGCTGATCGTGTCGCTGATGGTGCCGTGTATCGAGGAGTCCTGGAAGTTCATCCTGCCGTTGGTGGAGGCCACCGGCGCCGACGGCATCGAGCTCAATTTCGGCTGCCCCCACGGCATGCCCGAGCGCGGCATGGGTGCGGCCGTCGGCCAGGTGCCGGAGTACGTGGAGATGGTCACCCGCTGGTGCAAGACCCACTGCGCGCTGCCGGTGATCGTCAAGCTCACCCCCAACATCACCGACATTCGCCAGTCGGCGCGCGCCGCGCATAGGGGTGGAGCGGATGCGGTGTCTTTGATCAACACCATCAACTCGATCACCAGCGTCGACCTCGACCGCATGGTCGCCCACCCCATCGTCGGCGACCAGAGCACCCATGGCGGCTACTGTGGGTCGGCAGTCAAGCCGATCGCCCTGAACATGGTCGCGGAAATCGCCCGCGATCCCGAGACCCGAGGCCTGCCGATCTGCGGCATCGGCGGCATCGGCACCTGGCGCGACGCCGCCGAGTTCATCGCCCTGGGCAGTGGCGCGGTGCAGGTGTGCACGGCGGCGATGCTGCACGGCTTTCGCATCGTTGACGACATGAAGGACGGTCTGGCGCGCTGGATGGACCAGCACGGCCACCGCAACCTCGAGGCGTTTCGCGGCCAGGCGGTGGGGCACACCACCGACTGGAAGTACCTGGACATCAACTACCAGTCGGTGGCGCACATCGACCAGGACGCTTGCATCGGCTGCGGGCGCTGCCACATCGCCTGCGAGGACACCTCGCACCAGGCCATCGCCAGCACCCTGAAGGCCGATGGCACCCACGCCTACAGCGTGATCGAGGCGGAGTGCGTCGGCTGCAACCTGTGCCAGATCACTTGCCCGGTGGAGGGCTGCATCGACATGCAGGCGCAGGACACCGGCAAGCCGTACATGAACTGGACGCAGGATCCGCGCAATCCCTATCGCGAGGCGGGTTGAGGTCGGCGCAAAGCAGACCTCATGCAGTTCTCTCGTGGGAGCGGGG